>JANOGJ010000245.1:0-5770 GCA_031405995.1 Acidobacteriota bacterium | reverse complement strand
CCTTGTCGCCCCAGGCACAGGCGTGATGCTGCACAACCGCGGCGCGCTCTTCACCCTCGAGGACGGACATCCCAACCAGGTCGCGCCGCGCACGCGGCCTCTGCATACGATCATCCCGGCGTTCATGGCGAAGGGCGACGTGAAGATCGGCTTCGGGATCATGGGCGGCTTCAACCAGGCGCAGGCCCACGCCCAGTTCGTCTCTGACATCGTCGACTTCGGCCTCGACGTGCAGGAAGCGCTCGAGGTGGGCCGCTTCACCAAGGGATCCTTCAGCGGCTGCGATGTTGACGTCGAGGCGCTCATCTCCGACGCCGTGCGCAAGGAACTCCTGGCGCTCGGACACCAGGTGCGCACGGTCGCGCCGCGCTCGGGCACGTTCGGCTACGGCCAGGCGGTCATGAGCAACGGAACCGGTGTGCACTTTGCCGGCTCCGAGCCCCGACACGACGGCGCCGCGATTCCCGAAGCGCCGAAAGTCTTCAAAAAATGACACTTCCGCCTGGCACACGCCTCGGGTCCTACGAGATCGTCGCCGCCATCGGCGCCGGCGGCATGGGCGAGGTCTATCGCGCCCGGGACACGCGTCTCGGGCGTAACGTCGCGATCAAAACCATCGCGCCGCGGCTGGCCGCCGAGCCGGACGTGCTCGCCCGATTCCAGCGCGAGGCCCGGGTCATTGCCTCGCTGTCGCACCCGAACGTGCTCGCGATCCACGACGTCGGGTCGCAGGACGACATCTGGTTCCTGGTGACCGAGCTCCTCGAGGGTGAGACGCTGCGCGACCGGATTGCGCGCGGTCCCCTGCCGTGGCGGAGCGCCGTGCCGATTGCCGCCTCCGTCGCCCAGGGCCTCGCAGCCGCGCACGCGAGCAGCGTCGTGCATCGCGACCTCAAACCGGCGAATGTCTTTCTGACGACCGACGGACGCGTCAAGATCCTGGACTTCGGTCTCGCGCGCCAGCTCCAGACGGCGTCGACGACGGACGACACGCAATCCCAGCCGCTCACGGACGCGACCGCCGCGGGCCTCGTCATGGGGACGGTCGGCTACATGTCGCCCGAGCAGGTGCGCGGCATCCCTGTGGATGCGCGCTCCGACATCTTCTCGCTGGGCTGTCTGCTGTACGAAATGCTCGCGGGCCAGCGGCCGTTCCAGGCCCCCACCTCCGTGGAGACGTTCGCGGCCATCCTGAATGCCGACCCTGCGACGCTCTCCGGACCGGCTGGGTCCGTGCCCGCCGAGCTCCAGGGCATCGTGCGGCACTGCCTCGAGAAGGACCGCGGTGTGCGGTTCCAGTCCGCCCAGGATCTGGCCTTCGCGCTCGGCGCGGTCGCGGTCGGTTCGTCGCCGGCGGATGCGGCGCCCGCCAAGCCAACGGCGGCGTCGGTCGCCGTGCTCCCGTTCCTGAATCTCAGCGCGGATCCGGAGAACGAGTTCTTCACGGACGGCATCACCGAGGACATCATTGCGCATCTGTCCAAGATCCGATCCTTGAAGGTCATCTCGCGCGCGTCGGTCATGGCCTTCAAGAAGCGCGAACGCAGCCTTCAGGACATCGCCCGGACGCTGGGCGCCGCGACGATTCTGGATGGCAGCGTCCGGCGGGCGGGCCAGCGCGTGCGCATCGTCGCCCAGCTGATCGATCCGGCTGATGACCGGCAGCTGTGGGTCGAGACGTACGACCGTGATCTCACCGACATCTTCGCCATCCAGACCGACGTCGCCCTGCAGATCGCCGGAGCCCTTCGCGCGGAGCTCTCGGCCGACGAGCGCACCCGCATCCACAAGCCGCCCACGCACAGCCTGAAGGCCTACCAGCTCTATCTCCAGGGGCGCGACCGCTGCAACCGGTACACGGCGGACGGCTGGCGGCAGGGGATCGCCTATTTCGAACAGGCGATCGCCGCGGATCCCGCCCTCGCGATGGCGTATGTGGGCATCGCGCGCGTGTATGCGGAGACGCCCACCGAGGGCCTGCTGGCGATGAGACCGGACGTCGCTTTCGCCCGCGCGAAAGAGACGATCGCGAAGGCCCTGGCCCTCGACAACGCACTCGGCGAGGCGCATGGCATCGTCGCCCTTCTCAAGTTTGTGTGCGACTTCGACTGGGTCGGCGCGGAGCGCGAGTTTGAGACGGCACTCAGACTGAGCCCCGGCAGCGCTGACATCTACGACTACTACGGCTGGATGTGCTCGTCAGTCGGGAGGTACGACGACGCGTTGCGGCTTCTCGAGCGCGCACGGGAACTCGATCCGCTCGCGCACCCCACCGACGTCCCGGGGACGCTGCTGCGGGCCGGCCGCAACGAGGAAGCCCTCGAACAGGCCTTACGGGTCGTCGAATCAGATCCGGCGTCCCCGAGGGGGCTGGCCATATGCGGATGGGCGTACATCCGGACCGGCCGGCAGGCGGAGGGGCTGGCGGCGCTCAAGCGCGCGGACGAGGTCAGCGGCGGTACGCAGTTCCGCGGCCAGCTGGGCCAGGCGTACGCGCTCACCGGGCACCAGGACGAAGCCCGCGCCATTCTGGAGGGGCTACTGGCGCTCGCGCGGACCAAGTACGTGCCGCCGTACCACCTCGCGTACATCTACACGGGACTCGGCGACGATGAGAACGCAATCACGTGCCTGGAACAGGCGTACGTCGAGCAGGCCGGCGGGATCTACGGCGTGAAGGGCTCGTTCTTGTTTGAATCGCTTCGGTCCCATCCGCGCTTCGTGACGCTGATGAAGAAGATGAATCTCGCGTGACGAACACCGTTCCCCCCGAGCCAACATCCTCCGACGACCTCGCTATCGTGCTCGACGGCGGGGGCGCCCGGGCCGCGTACCAAGTGGGCCTGCTCCGGTGGCTCGCTCGGCGCTATCCGGATCTCCGGTTGCCGATCATTACGGGCGTGTCAGCCGGCGCCATCAACGCCGTGTTTCTGGCCTCGCACCCGGGCTCGCTGACGGAGGCCGCCGACGAGCTGTCGCGCCTGTGGTCGACGCTCACGGTCGACGAGGTCTTTCGGGTGGACGCGCGATCGCTCGGTCGCAACGTCCTGCACTGGGGCCTGCGGCTCGTCTCGGGCGGCCGGTGGCTCGCGCCCCCGCTGCGCGGACTGGTGGACAACGCGCCTCTCAGGCGCACCCTCTCCGCGGCGCTGGGCGTCAGCGCCGGCGGCGAGATTCCCGGCATCGAGCGCAATCTCGCCGAAGGCCGGCTGGCCGGGCTCGTCGTGATCACCAGCAGTTACACGACGGGCCAGACGGTGGCCTGGGTCCAGGGCCGCGACCTCCGCGATTGGGATCGCCCGTTTCGGTGCAGCCACCAGTCCCGCATCACCGTGGACCACATCATGGCGTCGGCCGCGCTGCCGCTGCTCTTCCCGGCCGTCGAGCTCGAAGGGACCTGGCACGGAGACGGCGGCATCCGCCTCATGACGCCCCTCTCGCCAGCGGTGCACCTCGGCGCCAACCGCCTGCTGGCGTTCTCGACGCGATACAACCGAACGCGCCGCGAGGCTGACCAGCCGCAGGTCGAGGGCTACCCGCCGCCGCTGCAGATCGCCGGCCAGCTCCTGAACGCGATCTTCCTGGACGATCACGACCGCGACGCGATGAACCTCGCGCGCCTCAATCAACTGCTGGCCGACGTGCCTCCAGAACGGCGCCAGGGCCTCCGCGTGGTGGACATGGTGCTCATTCGTCCCTCGCAGGACCTCGGGCGCCTGGCCCGCGAGTTCGAGCCGCGGCTGCCCCGCGTCTTTCGGCACCTGGTCCGCGGCGCGGGCGCGCGTGACACGCAAAGCCCGGACCTGTTGAGCCTCCTGATGTTTCAATCGGATTACCTGAAGAAGCTGATGGATATCGGCGAGGCCGATGCCGAGGCGCAGGCGGGGCCGATCGCGGCGCTGCTGCGCGCCGACGCGCCGGTCAGTCCGGCGGCGTCAGGCGCTCCACAAGTCGCCGTCGTCCCGGCCGTGTGACGCCATCTGCCTCAGGATCATGCCGTGGTAGACACCCTCGGCGCGCATGAGCGTCTCGTGGGTGCCGCGCTCGATCACGCGCCCGTCTTCCATAAGCAGGATGAGATCGGCGCGACGGATCGTCGAGAGGCGGTGCGCGATCATGAACGTGGTTCGGCCGGCGAGCAGCGAGGCCATCGACTTCTGAATCAGCTGCTCGCTTTCCGTGTCCAGGTTGCTGGTTGCTTCATCCAATATCAGTATTTGCGGTGATTTCAGGAACGCCCGGGCAATGGCGAGCCGTTGCTGCTGGCCGCCCGAGAGCTTCACGCCGCGCTCGCCGACGAACGTCCCGTACTGCAGCGGGAGTTTCTCGATGAATTCGTGGGCGTTGGCCCGGCGGGCCGCGTCCTCCACCTCCGCGTCGGTCGCGTCATACCGGCCGTAGGCGATGTTGTCCCGCACGGACCCATCGAACAGAAACACATCCTGCTGGACGATCGCCAGCAGGTCGCGGTACGTGGCCAGCTGGAAGTCGCGGATGTCCGAGCCATTGAGCAGAATGCGACCCTTCGTCGGGTCGTGGAACCGCGCCACGAGGTCCGTCACGGTCGTCTTCCCCGCCCCGCTCCGGCCGACGAGCGCGACCACCGTGCCGCCGGGCACCTTGACCTTGAAGTCGCGCACGACCGGCTGGTCCTTGCGGTACTCGAAGTCGAGGTCCTCGAACTCGATCGTCTCCACCACGCGCGGCGCCGGACGGGCGTCAGGCCGATCCGGCTTGTCGGGCTCCATCGCCAGCACTTCGAACACCCGCTCCGTCGCCGCGAGCGACCGTTGCAGCTCGGAGAACGAATTGACGAGGTTCCACACCGGATTGAGCAGCAGCATCGTGTACCACTGAAACGCCCCGATGTCGCCGATGGACGCGCCGCCGGTGATGTTCAGGTAGCCCCCGTACCAGACGATGACGACGCTCACGCCGCCGATGAGCAGGCCCCACGACGCCCAGAGGACCATCTCGCGGCGGTGCGCGAACATCTCCTTGCGCAGCACCATGTGCCGGCCGACCATGTAGTCGAACAGTTCCCGCGCCTCCCGGCGGAACGCCCGAACGACGCGGATGCCGGAAAAGGTCTCGCCGACGCTGCCGTCAATCTGCTCGACGTCTTTTCGGACCGCCCGGTAGATGGGCCGGACCCGCCGGGACTGCGCGAAGCTCATGAGCACGACGCCGGGAATGATGGCGAGCGCCATCAGGGCCAGCCGCCAGTTCATCGTCATCAGCAGGACCACGACGATGACGAGGCGGATGATGGAAATGGTCGGGGACATGATGGCCATCTGCATGAGGCCGGTCGTCGTATCCACGTCGCCCGTGAGGCGCGACAGGATGCCGCCGGTCTTCATCTCCCACAACTTCGGGAGAGGCAGATGCAGCAGCCGATCGAAGAGCGACCGGCGGAGCGAGA
Source organism: Acidobacteriota bacterium (assembly GCA_031405995.1). Classification (GTDB taxonomy): domain Bacteria; phylum Acidobacteriota; class Vicinamibacteria; order Vicinamibacterales; family SCN-69-37; genus JANOGJ01. The sequence goes on along the minus strand of JANOGJ010000245.1, from coordinate 345 downwards.
GCATCACGTGCGTGTTCAGCAGCCGCTGCCGGTAGTCCTTGAGTACTGAAAGCAGGTTGCTGGCGACGACAACGGAGACGAAGAGCACGCCGGCCATGTGGAGACTGGTCAGGCGGGACGCCCGGTCGAGAGCGGGATTGAGAAGTACGTCGTCGATGATGTACTTCATGAACAGCGGCTCGACCATCTGCAACCCGGCAGCGGCGAGGGCGAGGACGAAGACGCCGGCGACGCCGAAGCGATGCGGCCACAGCCACGTCAGGTACTCACGCAGGTACTGGCGCCGCCTGGCTTTTCGGCCGATTGTCGATTCTCGCGGGGCGACGTCCTGGCCGGGCGTCGCGG
>JANOGJ010000229.1:0-12822 GCA_031405995.1 Acidobacteriota bacterium | reverse complement strand
CGTCGCCGCGCACGATCGACGTCACGAGGCCCGCGTCCACCTTCTGCCAGCCGACGAACACGACGTTCGCCGTCTTACACATGGCGTCGGTCGCTTCGACCATGCCGACGTAGCCCCGCGTTTCGACCATGCCGAGCGCTTCGCCGGGAAGGGACTTGGGCTGAGCCATGGACATGGACTCTAACAGATTAATGAGCCAATGGGGCAAAGGGGCAATGAGGCAATGGGGGCCGCGTCACTTCTTGGAGAAGATCGCGTCGTCGATCGCGACGTTGTGCTCGACCTTGGTGAGCTTGATCGTGCCCGTTTGCACCGGGTTGGAGTTCACCACCTGGAACGCGACCTTCACGCCGTCGACGACGCGATAGTCGGAGAACTCGCCGGTCTGCTCGACGTCGCCGCCCGCCTGTGGCGAGTTGATCGTCGCGACGGTTCGGACCACCAGGTACGTCTGCGCGTCGAGGAACAGCCGTGAGACGGATCCAGTCTTGGGTGTGGCGCGGAGGACGACCACGTCCTTACCGGCGATCTGCTCGCCGGGCAGTACCTCGAGCTTCGCGCCGGCCGTTTTGTAGTTCAGGAGCGCGCTCGGAAACGTGTTGTTCCGCATGTTGTCGAGCTGGTTGCCCGTGATCTCCGTGTCGCCCTGCATGGAGTTGAGGGCCCAGGCGGCGGTGCCGTCGAACTTCTGCTCGATCACCATCTTGTCGGGAGCGCCAAGGGCGCTGAGGTCGAGTTGGATGAGCACGCGCGACCTATTGGGCGCCTTGATGCTGATTTCGATCGGGCCCGACAGGTCGCCGTTCGGCGTGGCAATCGTGATCGTGCCGGTCGACCGCCGCGAGGTGAGCTTGCCGAGCGCCTCCCGGCCTCCGAGGGCCGCGAGGTGCTTTTCCACGACGTCGTCGGCCGATTGGGTGATGACGCGGCCGGCCACGGCCGGGACGAAAAGGAGGGACAATAAGACCGGCAGAGTGACTCGTTTCATGATCATGACTTTCTCATACGCAGCGCCGCGACGCGAGTTCCTCCATGGGTGACGCCGGCGAGGGACTGGTCGACGCCGAGTCGAGGATCCAGGAGCGCCTGGACGAACTGGCGCGCGAGCGCGCCGACCGGCGGGCCGGTCCCGTGAGCGATCCGGAATCGGTGCGCGAGCTGGAATCGCTGCGGCTGGCGCGAATCGAACTGCAACGCCAGCTCGAAGCCACGACCCACGATCGGCGCCGCGCGCAGCTGGCGCAGGCGATCGAGGAATTGGACAGGAGACTCGCGCCCTGACGCCCGGTACTCGTCTCGGTTCCTACGAAATCGTGGCTCCGATTGGGGCCGGCGGCATGGGCGAGGTCTACCGCGCCCGTGACACGCGGCTCAACCGGGACGTCGCCATCAAAGTCCTGCCGGCGCACCTGGCCCAGGATGCGGCGGCGCTCGCGCGGTTCGAGCGCGAGGCGCAGGCCGTGGCGGCCCTCTCGCACCCCAACATCCTCGCGATTCATGATTTCGGCGTCGCCTCGGTACAGGCCGACGGTTCGTCACCGCGCGTGGCCTACGCGGTCACCGAGCTGCTCGAAGGCGAGACGCTTCGCGCGAAGTTGGGAACGGACGCCGAAGGCCCGGCGCTCCCGCCGCGCAAGGCCCTCGACTACGCGCTCCAGATCGTCCACGGCATCGCCGCCGCCCACCGCAAGGGCATCGTCCATCGCGATCTGAAGCCGGAGAACGTGTTCGTCACCGAGGATGGCCGCGTGAAGATCCTCGACTTCGGCCTCGCCAAAGCGACGGGACCCAACAGTGACGCGGGCGCGGGGGAGACGCAGATGGCGCCCGGCACGTCACCGGGCATGGTGATGGGCACCGTCGGCTACATGTAGCCGGAACAGGATAGCGGCCAGGCCCTCGATCACCGCACCGACATCTTTTCGTTCGGCGTCATCCTCTACGAGATGCTCACCGGCCGCCGGCCGTTCCGCGGCGACTCGCATGTGGAGACGATGAACGCGATTCTGAAGGAGGATCCCGAGGAGTTCGGCGCAACCGGCCCGCAGGTGCCCGCCGCGCTCGATCGGATTGTGCGCCGCTGCCTCGAGAAGGGGCCGGACGAGCGTTTTCACTCGGCGCACGATCTCGGCCTGGCGCTCGAGACCCTGACAGGATCCGGCGCATCCGGCCAGACGAACGCCACGATGGCGCCGTCGGCGGCGCCAGCGCGGCGCAAGGGCCTGCCGTGGATCGCGGCGGCAGGCGCCCTCGCGGTCGTGTCCGTCGGGGCGTTCGTTGCGGGCCAGCGCTTCGCGGCGCCATCCGTCACGGACGAGCCCGCCTATCACCGACTCACGTACCGGCGCGGCCAGATGCGATCCGCGCACTACGCCTCGGACGGCAAGACGATCGTGTACTCGGCGGCCTGGGACGGCGGCGACGTGCGGGTGTACACGACGCGCGCGGAGAGTCCTGAGTCGATGATGCTCGCGTTTGCCAAGGCGGACGTCGTGTCGGTGTCCTCGTCGGGTGAGCTGGCGTTGGTCACGAATCGGCGCAGCGTTCGTGCCTACGCGCAAGTCGGCACGCTCGCGCGCGCCTCGCTCTCGGGCGGCGCGACGCGGGCGGTGCTCGAGGACGTGCAGGACGCCGACTGGCTCCCCGATGGATCCGGTTTCGCCGCCGCGCGCTATGTCGACTCGCGCTATCGGCTCGAGTTCCCCGTCGGCAAGACCGTGTACGAGACCGGCGGGTACATCAGCGACGTCCGTGTATCGGCGGACGGCGCGCTCGCCGCCTTTCTCGATCACCCCATACTCGGCGACGACCGCGGCACGGTCGCCATCGTCGATCGGTCCGGCGTGAAGCGGACGCTGAGCGGGGAGTACTCGAGCCTGCAGGGCCTCGCGTGGTCGCCCGCCGGCGAGCTGTGGTTCACCGGATCCAGCGGCGGCAGCGCGCGGTCGCTGCAGGCGGTCACGCCCGCCGGCGTCTTGCGCACCCTGGCGCGGGTCCCGGCCAACCTGCACCTGGGCGACGTGGGCGCGGATGGCAGCGCGCTGCTGTGGCAGGAGAACACACGGATCGGCATCGTCGGCCGCGCGCCCGGCGAGAAAACGGACCGCGATTTGTCCTGGCTCGACTGGTCGATCAATCCCGGAATCTCGCGAGACGGGCGGACGGTGGTGTTTACGGAGCAGGGCGACGGCGGCGGCCCGCAGTACTCCGTCTACATGCGGCAGACCGACGGGACGCCGGCGGTGCGACTGGGAGCGGGCGACGTCATGGCCCTCTCGCCGGACGGCAAATGGGTGCTGGTGCAGCGTCTCAATCCCGCGCCGCCGCAGTTCTTGCTGCTCCCGACGGGCGCGGGTGAAGCCCGACAGGTGACGAACGACGCGCTGTCGCACGACACCGGCTGGTTCACCGCCGACGGCGCCCACATCATGTTCGCCGGCTTCGAGGGCAAACAGCCCCCGCGGCTGTACCTGCAGGCGCTGTCGGGCGGCTCGCCGAAGGCCATCACGCCCGAGGGTGTCACGGGCATCCCGTCGCCGGACGGCACGCTGACGGCGTTTCGCGGGCAGTTCTATCCCGCGATCGGCGGCGCGCCGACGCCCATTCCCGGATTCCAGGCAGGCGACCGTGTCGTCCAGTTTGCCGCCGAGCCGCGCACGCTGTTCATCGCGCGGCTGCTGGACTCGGGCGATCAGCAGATCTTCCGGCTCGATCCAGCGGGCCGCCGGACTCCGCTCCATCTCATCCCGAACCCGCCCGGCGCGATCGGTGGCCTCGGGTTCGCCATTACTCCGGATGGGTCGGCGTTCGTAATGGGGTACTACGTCGCGCAGTCGGATCTATTCCGGGTGACGGGGATTAGATAGGGAAGCCGGTCGCGACTCGCGCGACACGCCCCTCGAGCGTGCGGTCGTCGAACGCCAGCAACAGGTCCCGATCGGTCACCGACAGCGAGAACGTCATGCGGCGATCGAGCCGCGCGACAAGGGCGTCGAGCAGCGCGCGGTCGATGCGATAGACCTCGAGCGCCTCGATCCGGTGGATGCGCTCGCCGGCCCACAGCCGCAGCATCTGCGCCGGGTCCTTGTGGGTGTAGACTGCCACGCGCCCGGCGGCTTTGCCCGCCTTGTGCACCCGCGCGGCGTCAGGTGAGCCGATCTCGATCCACACCCGAATCGCGCCGGTCAGGTCGCGCACCGAGATCGTCGGATCCTCGGGATCCGACACGCCTTTGGAGAACGTGATGCCGTCCGCGTACTCGAGGCAGTAGGCGAGCACCCGCGTGACGAGGTAGTCCTCGGATTCGGACGGATGGCGCGCGACGCGCAGGTCGAGGTGTTCGTACACACCGCGGTCCGCATCCGCCAGGTCGATGTCGAAGGTGTAGATGGTGGAAGACTGCGCCATCGGGAGATAAAGCAAGGGCCCGAGCCGTGTTGACGGCGCGGGCCCCGGCAATCGAACTGCGTCGGCCGACTAGGCTACGCGGACGTTCTCCGCACGGGGACCCTTGGGGCCCTGACCCGTGTCGAACGTCACAGGCTGTCCTTCTCTCAGTGCGTCGAACGGGGTGCCCGAGCACGCGGACTGATGGAAGAAGTACTCGTTGCCGTCTGAGGCCGCAACGAACCCGAAGCCCTTGTCGCTAACCAAACGCTTAACCGTTCCCGTCATCGATGACATGTTCTCTCCGATATGCAATCAGGTATTCCGCGGATCGCATGTGCGCGGCGCCCTCGTGCCGGGAACGTCCCGGGTACTGAGGGCCAGACCGTGAGCCTTGATGAGAAGGAGACGCTGGCGGGAATGGTACCTGTGCCGGCGACCGAACTCAGGAAAGCGCGAGGACCCAGTCTACCCCAAATCCCCCCCTGGCGTCCTGGGGGCCGGGGGGGGCTCACCGGGCCCGCCCGGCCAGCACCCCGATACTGACGCCGCACCGCTCCAGCAGCTGGCCGACCCGGGAGACCGCATCAGCCGATCTGGGCCGGAACTCCACCACGCTGAACCCGACGACGTCGAGATTGGAGGGGGTAGAAGCCAGGTGGCGCACGGTGTCCGCGACGACGTCGAGGGAGACGCCGCCGGCCGCGTGCACGAGGGAGTCCGGGAACTCGACCGGGTCGAGCACGTCCAGGTCGAGGTGGACGTAGGCGCGCGTGAAGCCGCCGGCGCGGATGCGGCCCGCAAGCCGATCCGGCGCCAGCAAGTCGGCGGGCGTCAGGAGCGAGATCGCCGCATCGCTCACGAAGACGGCCTCGTCGCGGTCGAGATCGCGCGCGCCGGCGAGCACGACTTGCGTCGGCGCAAGCGGCCGCGAAATCAGGTTGACCAGGGACGCCGGCCCCGCGCCGAGCAGCGTCCGGAGCACCATGCCATGGAAGCGGCCGCTCGGCGACGTCTCCGGCGTGTTGAGGTCCGCGTGCGCGTCGAGCCACACGACGGCCAGGTCGCCGCGGTAGCGTTCGTTCAGATACGCGACCGGCGCCAGTTCCACGCCGCACGTGCCGCCGACCGTGAAGATCCGCGCGGGCTGCCGCTCGCGAAGCGCGTTGAGCGCGCGCTCGAAGCGCGGCGCGATCGACGAGAGACCCAGGACGCCGTCTTCGATCGCCAGTGTTTCAGCCGCCGGCGCCGCGATCTCGAGGAAGCGGTCCGCGCCGAACACGTCCGCGATCGCCCGGGCGCCCGACGCGACCGCGGCATCGAGGCCATAGCCCTGCCACTCAGGGAGCAGAAGAGAAAGGTCGGTGGAACTCAAGGCGACGGCGATCTACTTGATCGCCTGAAGAACCGCGGCCACCGTCGCGTTCGGCAGCGTGTGATTCCTTTTCACCATGACGCCGTGCTCGATCGAGAGCCAATACTCGTCCAACGTTCGTCCGGTGGCGCCCATGACCGTCCGCAGGTAGTGGACCGTGTCGAAGCGTCCGGCCTGGACCGAGACGGCCTCGCGAATCGCGATGACTCGCAAGCTGCCTGCATCGGTCATGGCTGAGACCGGGCCTTCCGACGATTGGTTGTGCGTGGCTGTGACGCCGCGGAAGTTCCACGAGCGGTCCCGGCAAGCCTGCTTGGCGGGACCGCCGACGATCCCGGGGCGTTGAAAAGACGTCGTGTTGTTGATGGGACGGCCGGCGTCCGTGCCGGTGTCCGTCTGGCGGTCGATCATGAGCAGATCGTCGACCACGCGATGCTCGGTCACGGTGATCAACGTGGCCCGTCCGCGTGGGGTGTTCTTGATGGTGTGCAGCCGGCTGCCCGTCGCCGTGAACGTCTCCCACCGATTCGTGAACTCCGACGAATTGCCGGTGGACTCCGTCTGGCGATAGACGTACGTGAGATTCGGCTTCGGCGTGCCGACCGGAACGCAGTCGCCCGCGGCCGGAGCGGCTGTTTGTCCGGGACGGGCGCCGATCGCTGGTGTGGCGAAGGCGGCGGCGGCGGCGACGAGCGCGGCGAGAAGCGGCCGCACGCTACTTCTTGCCCGCTTCCGACTGCATGCCGGCCGTCACGATCGCCACTTTCAGCGCGAGCCCGGTCGCCGTGTCGATGAGCACCATGACGTCGCCGTACCGCGCGCCGCCGGGTCCGAGGATGAACACCAGTTTGTCCTTCCGGGGTTCGAAGATGTCGCGGAGCCGGGTGCTGAGGTCCGCCAGCGCCACCACCTGCTTGTTGATCAGGATCTGGCCGGCTTCGGACAGCTCGACGACGACCTGGGCGGACGGCGGCGGCGGCGTCGCCGGCGAGCTCACTTCGAGCGGCAGGTTGATGTCGAGGCCCTTCTGCGTGAGCGGTAGCGCCGCCATGAAGATGACGAGCAGCACGAGCAGCACGTCGATGAGCGGCGTCACGTTCATTTCCGACGACGGCGGCGCGAGCGACCGGTTGGTCGAAAAGTCCTCCTGGTCGTCGACGTCGGCGTGATGGGGCAGATGGAGGCGCAGAGGCGAATCCTGTTCCAGGATGATAGTCGATCCGCTAACGGCCGAGCATCAGGTACGAGAGCCCGATGCGCAGGCGCCCCGTGATGTCCGGCCCGAACGCGTGCAGGATGGCGAGCGTCCCGAGCGCGTGCGACAACGCGAGCGGCAGGATGTTCGGACAGCGGTCGTAGATCCGGCACCACAGCAGCGCGCCGCCGAACGTGACCGCGGCCAGAAACGGGTTCGGCAGGTGGATCGCCCCGAAGATCGCGGCCGCGATCCAGACGCCCGACCGCCGGGACGTCGCGCGCTGCGCCTCCGGCAACACGACCGTTTGCAGCACCCACTGCTGGGCAAGTCCCCACCAAGCAAGCGCCGCGAGACTGCCCAGAAAGTCCCGCCGGTCATGCAGCGTGCCGAGCGCGGCGCCGGCGCCAAGAATGATGGCGATAGCCGGCACCGTCACGATCAGGACGCGCGCAAGGCCCGGCCCGAGCGCGCGCCAGTCGAGGCCCCACGCCCGGCGCCTGGTGTTATGCCACACCGTCAGGGCGACGACGGCGAAGGCCACGACCAGGACGAGACGGCCGGGAGCCCGCTGCTCGAAGAACCACGTCCAGGAAAAGATCACCGCAAGAATCGCAAACGTGAACGGCATCAGCGCTTGAGCGCTCCTACTTCTTGCTCGCTTCCGACCTGTTTCTGTCACATCTTGCTCTGACGGCGTCGCCCGCTGGGCCTGCCTGGACGTCCACCTCGGACAACTATAGAGTCGACTGCGCACCAGCAGGGGAGGGGACCATGGCGAGGCCGAACGAGCCCGAGCACCTGGAAGGCCGGCGCATCGGTCCGTACCAGCTGGCGGCGCGCATCGGGGCCGGCGGCATGGGTGAAGTGTACAAAGCCCTCGACACGCGGCTGGACCGCACGGTTGCGATCAAGGTCCTGCCGGCGCACGTCGCGCACGATGCCCAGGCGCGCGAACGCTTCGAGCGGGAAGCCCGGGCCGTGGCGGCGCTGAACCATCCGCATATCTGCACGCTGTACGACGTCGGCCGTCATGAGGGGATCGATTTCCTCGTCATGGAGTATCTCGACGGCCCGACGCTCGCCGAGCGACTCGAGAAGGGGCCACTGCCTGTAGATCAGGCGCTCCCGTGCGCCATCCAGATTGCGGCGGCGCTCGACAAAGCGCATCGCGCCGGGATCGTGCATCGGGATCTCAAGCCGGGCAACATCATCCTCACGAAGGGCGGCGCGAAGCTCCTCGACTTCGGGCTGGCCAAAGGCCTGGCGAGGCTGACGCCGGCAAGCCCCACGGCGATCACAGAGGCGCCGGATCTCACGGAGCCGGGACTAATCCTCGGCACGGTCCGGTACATGGCGCCGGAACAGATCGTGGGGAAGGATGCCGATGCCCGCACGGACATCTTCGCGTTCGGCGCGGTCATGTTCGAGATGCTCACAGGACGCAAGGTGTTCGAGGGGAGCAGCAATGCCAGCGTGATGGCGGCCATCCTTGAGCGGGAACCGCCGCCGCTCTCGACTCTGATACCCCTCGCGCCGCGGGCGTTGGATCGCATCGTCAGCACCTGTCTGGCCAAGGACCCCGACGATCGGTGGCAGACCGCGCGCGATCTCCTGCGCGAGCTGCAGTGGCTCGTCGAGACGGGTGCTGCGGCAGGCGACTCGGCCGCAGTGGCGGCCATTGCCAGGCCGCGATGGAGCACCGCTGTCCGGATCGCCGGCGTCGCCGGCGCGACCCTGACGCTCGCTGGCGCGATCTGGATCGCGCTCCCCGGAAGCGACCCTGTCACCGACGATCGGGTGACCCGCTTCGTCGTGGATCTGGGCAAGGACCAGTTGATGCTCGCGGGCTTCAACCCGGACCTCGCCCTGTCACCTGATGGAACGCAATTGGCGATGACCCCGTTTCTAGGGCCTGTGTCGATACGGCGGTTCGACGGCCTTGAACCCAGGGACGTTCCGGCGTCGGTTTCTCCCGGCTTTCGTGGCGCGCCCCTCTTCTCACCTGACGGCACCGCGGTGTCCTACATCGAGGGCAACACGATCTTCTCGTGGACCCGCCCGTTCCTCCGGGCAGCGGTGTCCGGGGGAGGAGCGCTGAAGCTGGCGGAGTACGACGCGTTTCACAAGGGGGACTGGGCCGCCGACAAGTGGATCTACTGGACGGCCCGCTATCCGGGCGGCATCGTCCGCATTCCCGAGGCGGGAGGCAACGTCGAACCGGTGACGGCGCTCGACGCCGATCGTGGTGAGCGAAGCCACCGGTTCGCGAGCCTGCTGCCCGGAGAACAAGCCCTCGTGTACACGGTCGCCTTCGACGGGATCAGTAGCTTCGATGATGCGCGAATCGACGTGTGGGACTTGAACTCGCGACAAAAGAAGACGCTGATCACCGGCGGGACGTCAGCCGTGTACTCGCCCTCGGGACACCTCGTCTACGCCCGCGCGGGCAAGCTCCTGGCGGTGCCCTTCGACGTGTCGCGGCGGCAAGTGACCGGCTCGCCGTTCGAGGCGCTGGATGGCGTGCTCATGAGCAGCAACACCGGCGCCGCGCAGTTCTCGTTGTCGCGACGTGGAGATCTGGCCTACGTTCCCGGCGCGGTCGAGGGCGGGCATCGCACCCTGGTGTGGGTGGATCGCTCCGGGAAAGTCGAACCCTTGCCGCTGAAACCCGCCTCGTACGTGTATCCACACCTGTCGCCGGATGGCCGCGCCCTGGCGGTCGAGATAGAGGGTCCGAATCACGACCTCCACCTTTACGATTTCGCCCGTACCGTCCTCACCAAGATCACGACGGACGGCCAAAGCCACGCCCCCGTCTGGACCCCGGACAGCAAGCGGATTGCGTTCCGGTCCTGGCAATCGGGTGGCATGACGTTGTGGATGATGCCGGCGGACCGAAGCGCCGGCGCGGTGCGCCTGGATCCGGCGGGGGCTCGCCAGAGCCCGGTCTCGGTTTCGCCCGATGGCCGTTTTCTCGCGTTCGATCAGAAGGATGCGCGGACCGGGGATGACGCGTGGGTGTTGCCGCTCGACGGCAGCCGTCCGCCCCAGCTTATCGCCGCGTCACGATTCGGCGAGGGCTCTGCAAAGTTTTCTCCGGACGGACACTGGATCGCATACTCGTCTGACGAATCAGGCAGGGAGGAAGTGTACGTGCAGCCATTTCCCGGGCCGGGACCGAAGATACAGATCTCCAACGCCGGGGGATACGATCCCGTGTGGCGGCGCGCGGGTGGAGACCTGTACTACCGGAGCGGGAAGAAGATGATGGTCGTGGCCATCGTCACGGCGCCGGCACTTCGAGCCTCCGCGCCACGAGTGCTGTGGCAGGGCACCTATTCGGATGGCGCGGCGTCTTCGTGCGGGATGCCAGGCGTCAGCTCATCGAACTACGACGTCACCGCGGACGGACAGCGTTTCCTGATGGTGCGTGACGACGACAGTGAGGTGTTCGGCACGCGCGTGGTGGTCGTGCTCAACTGGGCGGCGGAACTGAAGGCGCGAGGCCGCGCCAAAGCGGCCGCCGCTACCGCGAGGTAGACGTCACGCGTCCGCGCGTTACCAGACCCTGCCTCGCGCCGCGACCGGCAGCCGTTCGACGATCGCCAGGCCGCCCGCCGCGCCGTCGACGACAAGCAGTTCGTCGGTCAAGTTCGTGACGACGCACGCGTGATTGGGCACGATGCGCACGCGGTCGCCGGGCCGCAGTGGGCATGACGCCAAGACCCGGGCCGTGGCGTGTTCTTCCGACAACCGTTCGATGACGATCGACGGATCGGGGTGCGCGGCGTCGACGCTCGGATAGACGAGGCCGTGTCCCAACGCGCTCCCGAACCCGCGCGCGGCGTCCGAGCTCAGCGTCTTGCTGCCGGCATCGAAGATGACGCGCGAGGGCACCGGCCGGCTGACGACCGTCGAGACGATGGCCATCGCGCAGTCGTCGAACGACGCCCCGCCCAGGCCGACCTGCGTGCGGTCGAGGAACACGTAGTTGCCGGGCCGCATTTCGGTGACGCCGGCCTGACGCTTGATGAACGGCGCGGTCGGCGTCGCCCCGACGCTGATCTCCCGGACGTCCACGCCCTCGCTTCTCGCCTGGGCGGCGAGGCTGCGCAGGACCGCCGCCTCGGTGTCCGCGACTTCAGCCAGCGCCTCGGCCGATTTGGCCGCGTAGCTGTGGCCGGCATGGGCGAGCAGACCGAGGAAGGTGAGGCCGCCGAGTCCCGCGACCTCGCGAATCGTCGCGACGGCGCGCGGCGACTCGGGATCGATCCCGCACCGGTGGAACCCGACGTCGACCTTGACCAGCACGTCCAGCTTCTTCCGTGCGACGAGCATCGCCGCCGACCACGCTTCGGCCACCCCGATATCGTCCACGATGATCGACAGCGTCGCCCGGTCCATGAGCGCGATGAGGCGCGCGGCATTCGACGGGTGGATCGGGTAGGGCAGTCGAATGTCGGTGATGCCCGCGTCGGCGAAAACCTCGGCCTCGCCGATTTTGGCGCAGCAGATGCCGATCGCGCCGGCCTCGAGCTGCCACTGCGCGATGACCGGGCTCTTATGCGTCTTGGTGTGCGGGCGCAGGCGAACGCCGGCGGCCGTGGCGCGCGCCTGCATCGCCGCGATGTTGGCGCGCACGCGGGCGCGGTCGATGACGACGCGGGGAGTGGGGATGGTGCTAAGAGTCACGAAGACGACAGTCTACTCTCACCACGAAGCGCACGAAGGACACGGAGAAATCTACGGTCGCTTGCCAGCGCGCGGCTTCGGCAGGAAGCCCATCATGACCCAGAGTTCACCGAGTTGTTCGCCGAGCGTGAACGCGAGGTGCCCGTCCCTGCTCAGCGCGACGAGATAGTTCCGGGTGAATCCGGAGATTCGAACGAGCGTATCCCGAGCTTTGCCGTCTGCGGCGGTGATCGCCCAGAGTTCGTGCGGATGTTCAACAGGATTGGGATTGTCTGCGCCGAACTTCGTGAACAGAATCTCCTGGCCGTTCGGCGTCCAGCTGTGAACGACGATCGCCTGGCCCGGGCTGGGTCCCAGGAGTACACGGGGAGGGTCCGCACCCGTCTGCACCATGATGGCAGTCCCCTGGCCCCGATCGCCGGCAAACGCCAGCGACAGACCGTCTGGAGAAGGCACGCCCCCTGAAACACTAACCAGCCCATTGGCTTTCATGTCGACGAGAATCCGCTCCTTGCCGGTCTCCAGCTCTCGCGACACGATGCCGCGCGGAAGGTGCCGGAACAGAATCGATTTGCTGTCCGTCGACCACTGAAAGCCCCCGTACGCCTGGTCGTTGCCCGTCCCCTCGAATAGCAGGCCGGGCGTCACAGCGCTCGTCCGGACATCGACTACGAAGTAACCCCAACGGTTGTGCGCGTCGGCGGCTCTGATGAGGAGCCTCGCGCCGTCAGGTGACCATCGCGTCGCAATACGAATTCCGGAAAGCGGCGGCGTCAGCTCAAGGTCGCGCACTTTTCCCGACGTCATGTTCTGAATCGACACGGTTTGGGCTCGCGGCCTGTTTGTGATGTACGCCAGCGATTTCCCGTCAGGGGACCAGCTCGGCCCAACGCGCTCGCCCACGGATCCCGGCTGGACGCGCACCGGGTCGGTCGGGGGAACGGCCCCCGTCAGGTCCAGGCGCAGCGTGTACACGTCCGTTGAACTCGAGGATCGCGTGTAGTAGTACGCGCCGTCATCTGTGAGCGCGACGGGAGACGCGGCCGCCAGGCCTGGCGCGACGCGGACAGGCGCGCCGACGGCGACACCGTCAGCGACCTCGAGGGTCCAACCTTCCGTCGGTCCCGAGCGATTACTCAGGAAGAACACGCGGCCGTCGGGTGTCCACACC
>JANOGJ010000222.1:0-4323 GCA_031405995.1 Acidobacteriota bacterium | reverse complement strand
CCGAGATGCCGGGGTCGATGGCGCGCAGGGCGGACACGAGCGCGCCGGCGTACAGATCGCCGGAGGCCTCACCGCACGAGATCATCACGCGCCGGCCCCCGCGGGCGTCTCGCGTGGCGCTCACCGGCTGCTGGGCGGAAGATCCTCGCGAGGTGTGCGGGCCGGCGCCGTCCCGCGCCGGAGCGTGGCGGAGTTGAGGTCGAGCTCGCTCAGTGGAATCCGCTCGAACTCGGCGAACCCGAGCGCCTTGAGCTGTTCGACGAACGCGCCGGCATCGCCGACGAGCACGATGGAGAGCTGATCGGGCTTCAGCAACTGGCGCGCGACCCGCTGGATGTCTACCGTCGTCACGCGCTCCACCTGGTCGCGATACGTCTCGATTTCCGTCGGGTTGAGGCCGTAGAACAGATGCGCCAACACCTGCTGCGCGATCGCGGAGGGCGACTCGATCGTGAGCGGAAAGCTCCCGGAGAGGTAGTCCTGCGCGCCGCGGAGCTCGGCCGGGTTCACGGCATCGCGCTGGAGCCGGACGAACTCGGTGACCATCAGCCGGAGCGATTCTCCCGTGGCGGCCGACCGCGTGTCGGTCTCCGCCACGACGTTGCCGCCGCCCTTGAACGTGTGGAACTCCGCCGACGCGCCGTAGGTGAGCCCGCGGTCGCTCCGGAGCACGCCGAACAGGCGATTCGCGCCCTCGCCGCCGAGGATGCGGATCGCGAGGTCGAACGGCACGAAGTCCGGATGCGTGCGCGCGACCGCGAGGTGGCCGACCCGAATCTCCGTCTGCGCGGAGCCGGGGCGATCGATCACGACGACGCGCCGCGCGGGCGCCGGCGGTTCGATCGACTTCACGGCGGGCACGTCGCGCTTCGACCACGATCCGAACGCGCGTTCGGCCGCGGCCAACGCCTCGTCAGCGGTCAGGTCGCCGACGATCGCGAGCAGGGCGTTGTTCGGCACGAACCACGTGCGGTGATAGGCCACGAGGTCGTCGCGCGTGATCCGCGCGATCGACTCGGGCGTGCCGTCGTTCGGCCGCCCGTACGGATGGAAACCGTAGACGAGCCGGTCGAACACCATGTTCGCCACGTAGTCGGGATCGTCGTAGCCCACCTTCAGCGCCGAAAACGCCTGACTGCGGTGCCGCTCGATCTCGTCCGGCGCGAACGCGGGATGCTGGACCAGGTCCGACGCCGTAGCCAGCATCAGGTCAATCTGGTCCTTGATGACGGCGCCGTTCACGTAGGAGAGCTCGTTCAGCGACCCGACGCCGATGATGCCGCCGGCCGATTCGATCACGGTCGCGATCTGGCCCGCCGACTTCGTCGTCGTGCCCATGTTGAGCAGCGACGACACGAAGCTCGCGACACCGGGCTTCGCGGCGGGCTCCTGCACGGCGCCGGCCTTGATGAGCAGGCGGAAGCTGATCGACGGCTGCTCGTGGTGCAGCACGACGAGCACCTGCAGGCCGTTCGCCAGCGTCTTCAACTGGTACGGCGGAAACGCGACCGACCGCGACGCCAGCGGCCCCGGCGGACGGCTGAGCGGCCACTGCGCGGCCGCGACGCCCCCGGTGCCGAACGCGACGAGGACCAGGATCGGCGCCCACCGGCGGAGGCGGCGGCGGGTCCGCGTCATCGTCCACCGCCCTTTGGCTGGATGGTCAGCAGCATCCGCGACTCCGGCGTGAAGTAGGTGCGCGCCACGCGCTGGACGTCGGCCAGCGTCACGTTCTGAAACAGGTCGAACTCGCCGTCCGCGGTCTTGATGTCGTTGTGGATGACGACCGCGTGGGCGAGGTGCAGCGCCTTCTGCTGCACGGTGTCGCGTCCGAGGATGTAGTCGCGCGCGAACTGCCGTTTCGCGCGGCTCAGTTCGTCGGCGGTCACGCCCTCGGTCTTGATCTTGTCGAGCTGCGCCTGCAGCTCCTTCAGCACGTCCTCGTTCTGGCGTCCCGGCGCGACGATCGCGACGGCATAAAACAGATTGGGATGCGCGATCAGCTTCGCCTCGCCGAAGGCGGCGACCGCCATCTGCTTCTCGTAGACGAGCGCGCGATAGATGCGCGAGCTGTCGCCGTCCGAGAGGATCTTGGCGAGGATGTGCAGCGGGTACGCGTCCGGATGGCCGTCATACGTGATGTGGTACGACACGACCACCGCCGGCAGCGGCCACGCCTCGCTCACGGTGTACCGCTCTTCGGCCGCGTGCGGCGGCTCCTTCGGAATGTCGCGCGGCACGGGCTTGCCGCGCGCCACCTTCCCCAGATACTCCTCGACCAGCGCCTGCGCCTGCTTCGTGTCGAAGTCGCCGACCAGCGTGAGAGTGGCGTTGTTCGGCACGTAGTAGGTGCCGTGGAACTCGCGGA
This sequence comes from Acidobacteriota bacterium, assembly GCA_031405995.1. Classification (GTDB taxonomy): domain Bacteria; phylum Acidobacteriota; class Vicinamibacteria; order Vicinamibacterales; family SCN-69-37; genus JANOGJ01. The sequence continues at coordinate 1,955 of JANOGJ010000222.1, read as the reverse complement.
CGTCGGCGATCGACGCGGCTTCGAGATCCGCCAGGCTGCCGATCGTCTGGTGCTTGTAGGGATGCACCTTGAACGCTTTGTCGAAGATGATCTCCGGCAGGCGCCCGAACGGCTGGTTCTCGAAGCGCATCCGCCGCTCTTCCTTCACGACCTCGCGCTCCGTGCGGAATTTCTCCTCGGTGAACTCGAGCGACGCCATGCGATCGGCTTCGAGCCACAGGATGAGCGGCAGGTACTGCGCCGGCACCGTCTCCCAGTACACCGTGGAGTCCTCGTCCGTGAAGGCGTTGGCCTGCCCGCCGACGCTCGTGATCCAGGACGGGTGCTGGTCGGGCCGGACGTTCTTCGACCCCTTGAACATCATGTGCTCGAACAGGTGCGCGAACCCGGTGCGCCCGGCCCGCTCGTCCTTCGATCCCACGTGGTACCACAGCGCCAGGTGCACGATCGGCGTCGAGTGGTCCTCGAGGAACACGACCTGCAGCCCGTTCGGCAGCGTCGTCATCGTGTAGTTGAACTTCGCCGGACGCACGACCGTGTCGGGACCGGCCGCGCCCGCGAGCCACACCACGGCGCCCCCGAGCGCCAGCGCACGCTTGAACATGCCTTTGATTATAGAGGAACGCGCCGGGTCAGCCGCGAGGCGGAAGGCGCCCTTCGAGCTCGGCCAGCCGGGCCTCGAGCGACGCCACGCTCCGGCGCAGCTCAGGCAGGCGGCGCGCGAGCACGGCGGCCTCGCGCCATTCATTCACGTCGACGGCCGGAATGCCGGCGACGTGCTCTCCGGGTCCCACGTCCTTGGTGACCGCCGACTTGGCGCCGACGATGGCGCCCTTGCCCAGTCGCACGTGGCCGGTCGCGCCCGACTGCCCGGCGACGACCACGTCGTCTTCCAGGACCGTGCTGCCGGCGATGCCGACCTGGGCGGCGAGCAGGACATTGCGGCCGATCGTCACGCCGTGGGCCACCTGCACGAGGTTGTCGATCTTGGTACCGGCGCCGATCCGCGTTTCGCCGAGCGCGGGCCGATCCACCGTGCTGTTGGCGCCAATCTCGACGTCGTCTTCGATCACGACCCGGCCGACCTGCGGGATCTTGCGGTGCGTGCCGTCCGGGCGCTTCGCGAACCCGTAGCCGTCGCCGCCGATCACGACGCCGTCCTGGAGCACGACGCGATGCCCGATCAGGCAGCCGTCGCCGATGGACGCGCCCGCGCGCACGTCGCAATCGTCGCCGAGCGTCGCCTCCGCGCCGATGACCGCATGCGGATAGAGGACGGTGCGCGCGCCGATCCGCGCCCGCGGTCCGATGACGACGAACGGACCGACGGTCACGCCGGCGCCGAGTGCCGCGCTGGGATCGATGCTGGCGAGCGCGCTCCGGCCGGCGGCCGGGCGCGCGGGCGTCATCAGCAGCGCGACCGCGTCGGCAAACGCCAGATACACCTGCGGCGTGCGCAAGACCGCGCACGGCGCGCCGGTCACGCCGGCGTCGGCGATGACCGCCGAGGCGCGGGTCGTCGGCAACTGGGACGCGTACTTGGCATTGGAAAGGAACGTGAGGTCGCCGGGTCCGGCGTCCTCGATCGAGGCGACACGCACGATGTCGATGGCGCCATCACCCTCGAGACGACAGTGCAGCCGCTCGGCCAGCTCGCGGAGAGTCACGGCCGGGCGAGTATATCACCCGGATTTCGTCAGGTTCGGCGCGCGGCGACCCGTTCGACGAAGCCGGTCAGGTGTTCGAGGCCCAGCGCCGCGGAGATCTCGTCGAGGCGCGCGCATCGTTCGGCGCGCGGCAACTCCACCGCGGCGGCGATGCCCGACAACGGCGCCGACGCCTCCGCCTCCCACGTGACCTTGGTCAGGCCCTGGCTCGCCCCGCGCGACGCGAAGTAATGACCGATCGCCAGGGACAGGAAGTAAAGGCCCACGACGTTCGGCCCGGGCACAAAG
>JANOGJ010000202.1:0-2143 GCA_031405995.1 Acidobacteriota bacterium | reverse complement strand
GAAGCCATGGTCGCCGAGCTGCCGGAAGAGAAGAAGGACGCGCCGGCGGGCGGGCCGGGCGGCGGCATGGGCGGGATGTACTGAAGACAACTTAGAACTGAGAACGTAGAACTCAGAACTAAGCCTCGCGAATGTGAAACGGCTCGGCTGGTGCAAAACCAGCCGGGCCGTTTTGTTTTACTGCAGCCTGAACTCGAGCACGATTTTCACGGTGACTCGAACCGGCTTGCCATTATTCGTCGCGGGACGGAAGAGGAACTTCCGCGCCGCGGTGAGCGCTGCCTGATCGAGCCCGAAGATCTTGTCGAGGGACTTCACGACGCGCGCCTCGCCGACCGTCCCGTCCTCGAGCACGACCGCTTCGACTTCGACGCTGCCCTGAATGCGGGCGCGCATCGCCTCGCTCGTGTACTTCGGCTTGTCGTCACGGATCAGCGAGGGATTGATCGTGCCCGGACCGGGAGGGCCGTCGCCGGTTCCGTCGCCGGGCTTCCGGCCATCGCCGCCCTCGTTTCCCGTTCCTCGGCCAGGCCCTGGGCCGCGGCCCGGACCAGGAATGGCTCCGATCGCGAACGGGTTCGCGCCTGCCGCGAGCAGGCTCGCGAGGCCGGTCTCAATGGGAACGTCGATCCGCGGCGTCGGGGTCAGCGGAACGGGCTCCGGCGTCGGCACGGGCGCCAGCCGTGGCGGCGCTTCGACGGCGCGGGCCCGCGGCCGTGCGTCGCCTCCCCCACCCCCGCCCCCGGAGATGAACACGACCTTGGCGTCCGACGCCGGCGTGACGACTTCGGTGACCGACGTCACGCCAAGGCCGAGAATCAGGATGGCGAGGATGCCGCCGTGCAGCGCGAACGACGTGCCCATGGCGCGGCCGAGCCTGGGACTGCCCATGCGGACTTGGACGACGCCGGCGTGAAAGGAGTCTGAGAGGTGTCCTAGCGAAGTCTGAATTCGAGCTCTAGTGCAATCTGAATTCGAGCTGGATGATGACCTTGAAGGGTACGGCCTTGCCGTTGGCGATGGCCGGCCGGAAGATGAACAGTTTGGCCGCGGCGAGCGCCTCGAGGTCGAGGCCGAAGACCTTGTCGAGCGACTTGTGGATCCGGACGTCGCCGACGGTCCCGTTCTCGAGCACGACGGCCTCGACTTCGGCGATGCCCTGGATCTTGGCGCGCATCGCTTCGCTCGTATACTTCGGCTTCTGCTCCCGCACGAGCGTCGGGTTGTTGATGCCGGCGCCCGGGCCGTAGGCCCCGCCGCCGAAACCCTTGTCGGTGCCGGGGCCCACGCCGACGCCGGATCCCGACCCGACGCCGCCGCCTCGCCCGCCGCCGCCGAAGTCCGCGAGGGAGATCATGCTCGACCCGGCCGCCTGCAACACCGTCGCACTGCTCGTCTCGATCGGCGCGATGAGCACCGGAGGCGGGGGCACCACGGTCGGCTGCGGCACCGGAACCGGCGGCGCCTGCGGCTGATGCTTGGGAATCTCGAGCTTCTTGACCGGTGCGGGCGCGGGACTTCCGCCGCCGCCACCGCCCGGGCCCGGCTCGACAAGAAAGACGACGTCCAAATCGGTCGGGGTGTCGAGGATTTGCGACGGCGCGATCGCCAGCCCGAGAATCACGAGGGCGAGCAGACCGCCATGCAGCGCCATCGACGCGCCCATCGCTCGGCCGAGCTTGCGCTCGTCACGCGCGTCGAAGATCGACTGCGATCCGAGCCACGCACCCGTCGGCCCACCGGACGCCGGCTGGCCGGGCTCCGGTGGCGGACCGGGGAGCGCGCTATCGTTGCTGCTCATGGACGAAGGGGCTGTCTCAGACAGTATACCCACGGACTCCCTCTGTTGGTTCAGGAGCGGGAGCTGCAAGAGAGATGCCCGGCGAGACGAGCGCCCTTGCGCGCCTTTCCACGCCGCCCTCCAGAGGTTTGGACGAAGACTGTCCCCGTCCGGCCGCACAGGCGCCCGGGGGGCTATAATTGGCCCAGGAGTCTTTCATGCGATTTGGTGTCTGGGAGCTCGTCATCGTCCTCGTGATCGTAATCCTGATCTTTGGAGCGAACCGGCTGCCCGAACTCATGAAAGGCGTCGGCAAAGGCATCAAGAACTTCAAGGACGCGACGAAGGACGGCTCCGACAAGC
>JANOGJ010000156.1:0-9192 GCA_031405995.1 Acidobacteriota bacterium | reverse complement strand
CGACTGGAGGCTAACGGGCGTTCGTGCGCCGGTTCTCCTCGACGTTGGACGCGGCCCAAGGGCCGCGGGCGGGCATCCGCCCGCCAGCGCCGCCGGGCCGTCATGTTCTTCATGCTCTTCATGGTGAGAATGTGACAAGCGCCCTTGCCAGTCGCACATAGAGATCGACCGCCCGATGCAGCTCGGCGATCGGCACGTGCTCATCGTCCGTATGCGCGACGGTGACAGACCCCGGACCGAGCAGAAGCGGCGTGCCCCAGCGATCGAGAAACGGGATGTCGGTGGTGAACGAAAACGCCTCCGTCTCGAAGCCGTCGATCGTCATGAGGCGAACGGGCGGCACGACGAGCACGTCCTCCACCGAGACGAGCGCGCCCGCGCGCGCTTCGATCTCCCGTCGCAGGGGCGCGTGGTCGCCGACGGTGCGGAACATGAGTTCGGCCTCCGCGTCCGGCGAGATGACGTTGGGCGCGACGCCGCCCTTGATGAGGCCGACGGTGTAGAAGGTCCGGCCCATGTCCTCACTCGCCGGCCAGTCACCGCCGCGGATCGCGACGACCGCGTCTACGAGCTTGTCGATCGCCGACTCGCCGAGCTCCGGACGACTGGTGTGCGCCGCGCGGCCCGTCGCGCGCAGACGCGCGCGATAGACCCCGCGTGTCGCCGAAGCCAGCCGGTTGTCCGTGGGCTCGCCGTTGACCAGAAACCGCGATCCGGGTGCGATGGTATTGGCCGCCTTCGCGCCCTCGCTGCCCCGCTCCTCACCCACGACAAAGAGCAGACCGACGTTCGTCAGGCCCGACGCGCGCAGCCGCACGGCTGCCGCGATCTGCGCGATGAGCGTGCCCTTCGCGTCAGACGATCCCCGTCCATAGAGCACGCCGTCCTTCTCCCGGCTCGGGAAGAAGGGCGGCACGCAGTCGAAATGCGTCGAGAAGACGACGTCCGGCCGGCCCGCGGTGGCGATCACATTGAAGCGGCCGTCGGCGACCGGTTGGCGCACGACCGTGAATCCAAGTCCTTCGAGCGTCGCCGCGATGAACGTGCCCGCGTCCGCCTCGCGTCCGGTCGTGGAGTCGATGTCGATGAGTTGGCGGGTGAGATGGACCTGCGTCAGCGAATCCACGTCTCGAGCTCCGTGCGTGTGTCGGTGCGATCGTCCCGGTACTTCACGATGACGGGTGTCGCGAGCGACAGCCCCCAGTCCCGTCCCGCGCCGGCCGTCACCGCGCGCGCGCCCGGCACGACCACCGCGCCTTCCGGCACGACCAGCGGCTCGCCGGGCGCTGGACGAATGATGACGCCGCGCGGCAAGTCGTAGAGCGGGGTCGACGCCGTCAGGATGACGCCGGCCGCGATGACCGCGCGCTGCTTGATGACCGCGCCTTCGTAGACGCCCGTATTCCCGCCGACCAGCACGTCGTCTTCGATGATGACCGGCAGCGCGCCGACGGGCTCGATGACGCCGCCGATCTGGGCGCCGGCGCTCAGATGCACACGACGCCCGATCTGCGCGCACGACCCGACGAGCGCGTGCGAGTCGTTGAGCGTGCCTTCGCCCACGTACGCGCCGATGTTGACGAACATCGGCGGCATGCAGACGACGCTCGGGGCGACGAACGCGCCGTCGCGGATCGTGGAGCCGCCGGGCACGATGCGCACGCCGGCGGCGAGGCCCGGCTTCTTCACCGTCATCGTGTCTTTGTCGTAGAACGGCCATCGGCCGTGGTCGGCCGAGACGTCGATGGTGTCGCCGAACCGGAAGCCGAGCAGAATCCCCTGCTTGACCCAGGCATTCACGCGCCAGCCGGAGGGCGCGCTCGCGTCGGGCTCAGCCGCGCGCGCCTCGCCGCTGCCGAGCCGCTGCTGCAGTTCGAGAAACGCCGCCCGCGCTGCTGCTTTGTCGGCGCGGTCGCCTTCTGCGAAAAGCGCGGCGATCGTCTCCGCGAGGCTCATCTCGACTGAGCCATCACGATCGGCAGGCCGAAGTCGCGCATCACGCCGAGGATCCGCTCCTTCGACGCCGGCCGCGGCGGCACCATCGGCAGCCGGTACTGCTCGTCACACAAGCCCATCGCGGCCATCGCGAACTTCACAGGACCCGGGCTTGACTCGATGAAATTGATCTGCATGATCGCCAGGATCTTGTCGTGCCACCGGCGCGCGGTCGCGAAATCGCCGCGCTCGGCCGCCTCGACCATCTGGACCATCTCGGCCGGTATCTCGTTCGACGCCACCGAGATGATGCCGCGCCCCCCGATCGCCATGAGCGGCACCGTCACCGCATCGTCTCCCGAGAGCACGATGAAGGTGTCCGGCACCGCGTGGCAGATCTCCGCCATCTGCGTCATGTTGCCCGACGCTTCCTTCACGCCGACGATATTGGGGATCGTCGCGAGCCGGACGAGCGTGGCCGGATCGACGTTGCAGCCGGTGCGGCCGGGCACGTTGTACACGATGACGGGAAGCGGCGTCGCGCTCGCGATAGCGCTGTAGTGCTGGTACAGCCCTTCGGGCGTCGGCTTGTTGTAGTACGGCGTGACGGACAGGATGCCTGTGGCGCCGGCTTTCTGCATCTCCGCGGCGGCATGCGCGACTTCGCGCGTGTCGTAGCCGCCGGCGCCGGCCAGCACGAGCGCGCGCCCGGCGCACTCCTCGACGACGATCTCGACGATGCGGCGGCGCTCGGCGGGGCTGAGCGTGGGCGTCTCGCCGGTCGTGCCGCAGGGAACGAGAAAATGCACGCCGGCGTCGATCTGGCGGCGCGCGAGGCGGCGCACCGCCGGTTCATCGACGGCGCCGGTTGCGGTGAACGGCGTGATCAGGGCGGTGCCGACGCCGGTAAATTCAGATCTCATGTGCTCATCCTCAGCGCGCGTTTCAGAATGGAGGCCGGGTCTTTAGACCCGGCGCGCCGGCGGGGGTAAATCCCCGCCCTCCATTTTGCCGTCAGTCGCCAATCATGTCCGACATCGTGAACCAGCCGCGCCGGCCCTTGACCCACTTCGCCGCTTCGAGCGCGCCGTGCGCGAAGACCGCGCGGTCCCGCACCTCGTGCGTCAGCGCGATCGACTCGGTCACGGCGTCGAAGCCCACGACGTGCGTGCCGGGAATCGACCCGGCGCGCGTGGACGAGACATCGATCGGCCGAGTGTAGCCGCGTTCGGCCATCACACCCTTCAGCATCAGCGCGGTGCCGGACGGCGCGTCCTTCTTGCCGCTGTGGTGCGCCTCATGGATCCACGCGCCGGCGTCCGCCTGTGACGCGAACAGGCGCGCCGCCTGCCCGACGATGGACTGGAACACGTGCATGCCGACGGCGAAGTTCGCCGACGCGATGACGCCGATGCCGGCCGTGGACGCGATCTCCCGGCACGCCGCCTCGTCGGCCTGCCAGCCCGTGGTTCCGATCACGACATTGACGCGCCGTTCGGCCAGGCGCGCGAGGTTCGTCCGCACCGCGGGGCCCAGCGAGAAGTCGATGGCGACGTCGACGCCGCGAAGCGCCGTTTCACTGAAGGCCGAAGGCTCGGCTCGGCTCGTGACAACGCCCGCCACCTCGCAGCCATGCGACGCGGCGAGGCCCTCGACGAGCTTGCCCATACGACCGTGGCCGATCAGGAGAATCCTCACAAATGCCCAGTCCTCAAACGGGATTCACAAGAGCCATCACCATGAAGAACATGAGGAACATGAAGATAAGACGTGGGGACTGTCGAGCCCCCCCTGAATCGCCTTCATGCTCTTCATGTTCTTCATGGTTAGAGCTCTTTGGCACCGAAAAACCGATCGTGCACCCGCTTGAGCGTCGCCGCAAGGTCCGACTCGGCGATGACGATGGTCACGTTCCGCCGGGCCGCGGCCTGGGACACCATGCGGATCGGCACGCCGCCAGCCGCCTGAATCAGCGCGCCGATGAACGTCGGATCCGTGCGCAATCCGTCGCCGACGGCGCAGATGATCGCCATCCGATCCTCGCGCGTGACCTCGGCCACGCCCTCCAGCGCACCCATGATCTCCGGCAGCCGCCGAGTGTCGTCAACCGTGACCGACACGCTCACCTCCGAGGTCGTCACCACGTCCACCGAGGTCCGGTACTGCTCGAACACCTCGAAAATGCGCTTCAGGAAGCCGTGCGCCATCAACATCCGCGTGGACGTGACGTCGACGACACTCACGCCAGTTTTGGACGCGACCGCCGTCAACGGGCTCAGACCCGGCGGGCGCTCGCGCGTGATCAATGTGCCGCCGACGTCCTCCGGATGCCGCGCGTTGAGAATGCGGACCGGGATGTTCTTGTCCACCGCCGGCTGAATCGTCGCCGGGTGGAGCACCCTCGCGCCGAAGTACGCCAACTCGGACGCCTCGGCGAACGACAGCCGGGACACGACGCGCACGTTCGCCACGAGGCGCGGATCCGCGGTGAGCATGCCGTCGACGTCGGTCCAGATCTGAATCTCCGACGCGCCGAGGCACGCGCCGACGATCGCCGCCGAGTAATCCGACCCCCCTCGCCCGAGCGTCGTCGTCGCGCCCTCGCGCGTCGCGCCGACGTAGCCGCCGACGACGGGAATCTGACGGGCGGCCAGCACCGGATCGACGACCTTCGCCAGCGCGGCCGTCGTCTCCGGCCAGAGCGGAACCGCGTGCGTGTGATCGGCCGAAGTGATTACCGCCCGTCGCGCGTCCACCCAGGCGGACGCCAGCCGCCGTGACGCGAGGGCGGCGGCGACGATGCGGCTGCTGAGGATCTCGCCGGTGGCGGCAATCGCGTCCAGCCAGCGCGGCGTGACGTCGCCGAGCACGCCCAGCGCGCCGACGACGCGCGTCAAGGCCGCGAACTCCTGCCGGATCGCTTCTTCAACCTCACGGCGGGGATCCGCTTCGGTGATGACGGCCGCCACTTCGAGGTGCCGCGCCTCGAGCGCGCGCAGTTGCTCGAGGGCGCCGGCGACGTCACCGGCGCCGGCCGCGGCGGCGATGCCGAGCAGCCGGTCCGTGGCGCCGCCGAGGGCGGATACGACGACGATGGGGCCGCGCCAGTCGGCCGCTTCGGGCTGAATTGCCGCCTGCCGCGCCGCGCGGACGATGGCGACGAGGCGCTCGATGGCGGGCGCATCGGCGACGGACGTGCCGCCGAACTTCATCACGATCATGAGGAAAGACCCCGGAAAGAGATCTCACCATGAAGAACATGAAGAACATGAAGGGGCTGAAGGGAAGACCTCATGCCCACGTCAGAGCAGGCCTTCGGCGTTCATGAGTTCCGCGTTCAGGATGGACGCCCCCGCGGCGCCGCGGATCGTGTTGTGGCCGAGCGCGACGAACTTGTGGGTGAGCACCGGACACGCCCGCACGCGGCCAACCGACACCGTCATGCCGTCGCCGCGATCGACGTCGAGGCGGGGCTGCGGCCGGTTCTCCGCGTCGAGCACCACGATCGGCGGATCGGGCGCCGAGGGCAGGCCGAGCGCTTGCGGCCGGCCGCGGAACGCGCGCATCGCGCGCACGACCTCGTCGACTGATGGCTTCAACTCGAGTTCCACCGACACGGACGTCGTGTGGCCGTCGATGACGGCAACGCGCGTCACCTGGGCGCTGACGATCGCGCGATGCGGCGCGCGGACGTCGCCGAGGATCTTCAGCGTCTCGGTTTCGATCTTTTCTTCCTCGCCGCCGCCGATGAACGGAATGATGTTGCCGAGGATGTCGAGCGACGCGACGCCCGGATATCCCGCGCCTGACACCGCCTGCAGCGTCGTCACAATCACGCGCTTGATGCCGAACGGCCGGAGCGGCGCAAGCGCCATCGCGAGCACGACCGTGGCGCAGTTCGGGTTCGTCACGATCGCCCCCGACCAGCCTTTCACCTTGCGCTGCTCGGGCAGAACCGACAGGTGATCGGCGTTGACTTCAGGAATGAGCAGCGGGACCAGCGGGTCCATGCGATGCGAGCGCGCGTTGCTCAGCACGATGTGGCCCGCGGCAGCAAAGACGTGCTCGAGCTGGTCGGCGGCTTTGGCGTCGAGCGCGGAGAACAGGATTTTGGGTCCGCGGCCGGGCTCGCAGGCGTTCACGGTGACTTTCGCGAAGGCCTCGGGCATCGGCATGGCGAGGCGCCATGGCGCGGCGTCGGCGTACGCTTTGCCCTCCGACCGCTCGCTCGCCGCGAGCCATGTCACGCGAAACCACGGATGGCGCGCGAGGCGGGCGACGAACTGCTGCCCGACCATCCCGGTCGCGCCGAGCACACCAACGTCGATCACCGAAACCTCCCCCGGAAACTAGCGATTATATCGGGAGGGTCCTACGAACGGTGGTCGTCGCCCGGATGTGGGCATCCGGGGAAATTCTGGAACGCCATCCGGCCGGTGAAACCCAGCTCTTTCATGCCCGGCGCGGTCGTGTAGTACGCGCGCTGGACCCAGTCGCGCAGGTGATCGAAGTGATCGCGCAGATTCGCCGGCGGCGTGGGCGTCTGCGATTCGCGGTCCACGGGCTGGCCGCGCGTCCAGGGCGGAGCGGCGGGCCGCGCCGACGCGAGCGTCGACGCCGCGCGAAGAATCTCGATCTGCTGTGCGTCCGTGATCTCGAGCCAGCCCCGGGCGTGCCGGTCGCGGGCTTCCCGCTCGAACGCGCCGAGCGCGTTCAGGAAGCGCGTCCGGGCCTGGACGGGCTCGACGGCCATCACCCGGTCGAGGAGGTCGGGGACGCCGGCCGCCCTGGAGCCGGGCACGAGCTGCTCCGCCAGACCCGCAAGCAACGTCCGTCGATGGTCATCGAGCAGCCGAGGCGCAGCCTGTTCGCGCGCGCCGGGCTCCTGCGACGCGGGCTCGAGTGCCGACACGCCTGGCGCCGCCACCACGGCGGTGATGCCGGCGGCGAGGCTCGTCAGCACATCGCGGCGCCCGACAAGCGCGGGGCGATCGTTGTTGTCGGGCACGGCGCCACTCTACGTTAATATCAGCCTTCGTTCAACGAGGTGCTGGGTGGCAAAACAGGGATCCTCGACCTTCGACGTTGTCGTCGTCGGATCCGGCGCGTCGGGCGGCTGGGCGGCGAAACGGTTGGCGGAAGCCGGCGTGAACGTCGCGCTCGTCGAAGCCGGCCGCGCGCACGGCAAGGACGAGAGCTACGAGCACATGCGGCCGCACGAGCTGCCGTACGCGAATCTCTCGCGCGAGCTCCTTCGCAGGACGCGGCCCAGGCAGACCGACTGCTACGCGTGCACCGAGCACAACGCCCACTGGTTCGTGAACGATCTCGACGAGCCGTACACGACGCCGGCCGGCAAGCCGTTCAGCTGGCAGGGCCGCACGCGCATGGTCGGCGGCCGCACCAACGTGTGGGGCCGCCAGAGCTATCGGCTGAGCCAGCAGGACCTCAAGGGCCGGTCGTTCGACGGCGCCGGCGCGGACTGGCCGCTCAACTACGACGACCTCGTGCCGTACTACGACATCGTCGAGCGGTACGTCGGGATCAGCGGCCAGGCGGAGAACGTGGCCGAACTGCCCGACAGCCAGTTCCTGCCGCCGATGGCGCTCACCTGCGCGGAGAAGCGCCTGCGCGATGCGGCGCGGACTTCCTTCGGCCGGACGATCACGATCGGCCGAGCCGCCGTCCTCACCCGGCCGCAGAATGGCCGCTCGGCCTGCCACTACTGCGGCCCGTGCGAGCGCGGCTGCGTGACGCACTCCTACTTCAACGCCGCGTTCACGACCGTGGCCGACGCCGTCGCGACCGGCAAATGCACCCTCGTGACCAACGCGATGGTGCATCAAGTCGTGATGGACGCGGACCATCGCCGCGTCACCGGCGTCCGTTACGTCGATCGCGTCACGCGCCAGACAAAGGAAGTGCGAGGCCGTGTCGTCGTGCTCTGCGCACAGGCCCTCGAGTCGGTAAGGATCCTCCTCAACTCCAAGACCCCGCAGCGGCCCGAGGGGCTCGCGAATTCGAGCGGCGCGCTCGGGCGCTACCTCATGGATCACTTGTGGGTCGCGGGCGGCGCCCGCGGCGACTTCCCTGATCTCAAGGACACGGCGACGCTCGGCGGCCCGAGGCGGCCGAACGGCATCTACACGATCCGCTTTCGCAATACGGCCAAGGGTCCGCGCAGTAAGAGCTTCCTCCGCGGCTACGGCTTCCAGGGCGGCGGCAGCACGAACTTCAACTTCGCGGCGCCCGGCTTTGGTGGCGCGTACAAAACCGCGCTCCGCGACGCGTCCGTTTCCCTCAACCTCAGCGGCTTCGGCGAGTGCCTGCCCCAGTCAACGAACGTCGTCGAAATCGATCCTGAAGCCGTCGACGTCTTCGGTATCCCGGCGCTCCGCATCAGCATGGCGTGGGGCGAGAACGAGCTCGCGATGATTCCGGACATGGCGGAGGCGGCGGCCGAGATGCTTGACGCCGCCGGCGCGAAGGACATCCAGCCCTTCATGGTGCGAAACCGCGTGCCGGGTTACGGCATCCACGAGATGGGCGGCGCGCGCATGGGCGCCGATCGGAAGGAGTCGGTGCTCAACCAGTTCCAGCAGGCGCACGACGTGCCCAACCTCTTCGTCATGGACGCGTCAGGCTTCCCGTCCGGCGGCTGCCAGAATCCCACGCTCACGATCATGGCGCTCGCCGTGCGCTCCACCGACTACCTCATGAATGAGATGAAACGCGGGACGATGGGATGAGGCGAGCGTGGATCGCGTGGCTGGTGGGCGGGCTGGCGCTCGCGGTCATGACGCCTCGGGCGGCAGCGCCCATCGCCGTGATGATCCTCGACGGAGAGAGCGGCGGTCCGTATCACGACTGGGCGCGGATCACGCCCGTCCTGAAGGCGACGCTGGACGAGACGAAGCTCTTTGCCGTGACCGTCGTCACCGCGCCGCCGGCCGGCGCGGATGCAAGCGCGTTTCGGCCGGACTTCGCGCGCTACCAGGTGGTCGTCCTGAACTACGACGCGCCGGATGAGCGCTGGCCCGCCACGCTCAAGTGGTCCTTCGAACGGTACGTGGCGGGCGGAGGAGGCGTCGTGGCCGTGCACGCCGCCGACAATGCGTTTCCTGGCTGGCCGGCGTACAACGAGATGATGGGCGTCGGCGGCTGGCGCGGCCGGACGGAGCGCGCGGGTCCGTATTGGTACTACCGGGACGGCAGGCTTGTCTCGGACGGTTCACCTGGCGCCGCCGGCAGCCACGG
>JANOGJ010000119.1:0-6691 GCA_031405995.1 Acidobacteriota bacterium | reverse complement strand
CGTACAAAGACCGCTTCCGCGTGATGACCGGCGTCAGTTTCCAGGGCGCCGGGCCGGGCTGGGCGGAGAAGGCCGTGGCCCAGCTCGAAGCGGATATCAAGGCCGGCGCCGTCGGCATCGGCGAGATCAGCAAGAGCCTGGGCCTGAACATCCGGAAGGCCGACGGATCGCGACTCAAGGTGGACGACCCGGATCTCGATCCGGTTTGGGCGGCCGCGGGCCGGCTCCGGATTCCGGTTTTCATTCATACAGCGGAGCCACAAGAGTTCTTCGAGCCGATTGACAACAAGAACGAGCGCTGGCTCGAGCTGGCCCTGTTCGGCGATCGCCGTTACCCGCCGGATCGGGCCCCGCGGTTCGAGGAGCTCAACGCCGAGCGCGACCGGATGTACAAGAAGCACCCGAAGACCACGTTCGTGATGGCGCACCTCGGGTGGCACGGCAACGACCTCGGCCGGCTCGGCAAGATGCTCGACGCGATGCCGAACGTCTACACGGAAATGGGCGCCGTCCTCTACGATCTCGGCCGGCAGCCGCGCGTAGGCCGCGAGTTCCTCACGAAGTACCAGGACCGCGTGCTGTTCGGCAAGGACGCGTACGAGACGAGCGAGTATCCGTACTACTGGCGCGTCTTCGAGACCAACGACGAATACTTCGACTACTACCGCGATTACCACGCCTTCTGGAAGCTGTACGGCCTGGGTCTCTCCGATCCGGTGTTGAAGAAGATCTACTACCAGAACGCCGTGCGCATCACCCCCGGGTTGCCACAGACCGGCTGGCCTCGGTAGCGCGCGGCTGAGGACCCATCCACGCATGGCGAGATACGTTGTCACCGGAGGTGCAGGCTTCATCGGCTCGCACCTCGTCGAGGAGCTGGTCAAGCGCGGCGAGTCGGTCCGCATCGCCGACAACTTCGCCACCGGCCGGCGGGAGAACGTGCCGTCGAACGTCGAGTTAGTCGAGGGCGACGTGTCCGAACCGGCGGTGGCCGCGCGGGCCGTGGCGGGCTGCGAGTTCGTCATTCATCAGGCCGCCATTCCCTCGGTCCCGCGGTCGGTCGCGGACCCGTACGCGTCGCACAAGGCCAACGTGGACGGCACGCTGCAGATCCTGCTGGCCGCGCGGGACGCGAAGGTCCGGCGCGTGATCTTCGCGGGGTCGTCGTCGGTGTACGGCGACCAGGCGGTGCTGCCCAAGCGCGAGGACATGCGACCGCACCCGCTTTCGCCGTACGCCCTGCAGAAGCTTATCGGCGAGCAGTACTGCCAGATGTTCACGCGGCTCTACGGGCTCGAGACGGTGACGACGCGGTATTTCAATGTGTTTGGACCGCGGCAGCAACCCGGGTCACCGTATTCGGGGGTCATCTCGCTGTTCATTGACGCGCTCGCGAACGGCAAGTCGCCGACGATTCTCGGCGACGGCAAGCAGACGCGGGACTTCACGTATGTTGGAGACGTCGTCCAGGGCGTGCTGCGGTGCTGCGAGGCGCCCGGCGTGGCGGGCGAGGTGCTGAACCTCGCGAACGGCGGGCGCATTTCGCTGCTGGATCTCGTGAAATCGTTGCAGATCATCCTGCACAAGGACATCCCGCCGACGTTCGGCCCGCCGCGAACCGGCGACGTGAAGGACTCGCAGGCCGACAACCACAAAGCGCGGCAGTTGCTCGGCTACGAGCCGTCGGTGTCGTTCGACGAAGGGCTGCGGCGCACGGTCGCGTGGCACACGGCGGGGGCCAAAGCGCGAGCCTGACGAGGCAACTCGCGTTGCCACACAGCCGACCGGCCCGTTCCGCCTGGTAACCGCGCGCGTCGTTTCGAGACATCCCACGATCCCGCCGCTGCCTGCGCGATCTCACGGTCGCGCTCCATCGCCAATCTTCTCTGCACGTTAGCGCTCACGTCGGCGCGGCGGCGCTGGCTTGGCCTCGCGCTTGCCTATAGGTCTGCCGGGACCAGAACGACACTCCACTTTTACTGGCGCTGACCTTGCCGCTGGCGGTTGTCCCGCTGGTCCCACTCCATCCGGAAGGTCGGCTTGTCGAGATTCTCGGAGGACAGATCATGACGCATCGTGTTTCGTCTCTCGTTCTGGCGATGGCGCTGGCCCTCGCCGCCGCGTCGGTCGTCGGCGCTCAGCAGAGCTCGTTGCCGGCGACGCCCGCGCCGCAGGCGCCGGGGGCGCCGCTCTTGAACATCAACACGGCCGGGGCCGCCGACCTCGAGAAGCTCCCGGGCGTCGGTCCCGCGATGGCCGCGCGCATCATCGAGTACCGCCAGAAGAGCGGTGCATTCAAGAAGACGGAAGAGCTCATGAACGTGAAGGGCATCGGGGAAAAGACGTTCCTCGCCCTGAAGCCGCTCATCACGGTAACGCCGCCCAAAGCGTCCGGCCTGTGGGTCGGCCGGTCGGTCGGTCGATGAACGCCGGCTGGCCTCCCGGAGCGGCCCGAGAGTCCGGCGCCGCGCTCGTCGATGTGCTGATGGCGGCCAGCGTCATGGCGGTCCTCTCCGCCCTCAGTGTGCCGATGATCGCCAACGCTATCGACGCCGGGCGAGCGCGGCATGCGGCGGGTTTCGTGGCGACGCGGTTCCGGCTGGCGCGGGCGCATGCCGCCGCCACCACAGCGACCACCGCCGTGCTCTTCGATCGCACCGACGACCGCTGGACGTTCCGAATCTGCGAGGACCGGAACGGCAACGGTCTGCGTCGGACTGAAGTCGACACGGGACCAGACGTGTGCGTGGACGGCCCGCTCGACCTGACCGCGATGTTCCCCGGCGTGGAGATCGCGGTGGACGCCGCGCTGCGCGGTCCCGATGGCGAGCCGGGTTCGGCCGACCCGGTGCGATTCGGCCGGGGAGACATCGCCAGCTTCTCGCCGTCCGGTACCTGCTCGGCCGGATCGTTGCTCCTGAGATCGCGCGGCGCCGTGCAGTACATGGTGCGGGTCGCCGGCGTCACCGGCCGAGCGCGCATCCTGAAGTACGACCGTGGCGCGGGTGTGTGGCGGGACGGATGATCCGGTCGCGCCTCGAGATTGGTCGCGAGGTAGAGGCGCTCTCCGAGAATCCCGAGGGCGTGGAATTGCGCGGCCGGATTCGCCTCCACCCGGGACATCCGATTGACCTGGTCGTGCGCGAGGCCGGGGCCACGCCGGTCGTCAGGCGGGCGCTGGTGCAGTCGTGGAAGGTGGCGTCGCTGGGTAGCGGTGGGCCGATGTACCGCGGCTCGTGCCGGTGGGAGTAGTCCGATGGGCACGCGCTACCCCGGACTGGGGGTGCGCGCGTGACGGTTTCGCCGGCCGGCGCCTCGTTTCGTTGGCATCACTGTTGAACTTGAAGTGCAGTCCTGGAGGCCGGAATGATGGTTGGTCAGAGCCCGGTGATGCAGGACCTGCGGGCGCGCGTGGCCCGGATCGCCGGCACGAACTTCACCGTCCTCATCGAGGGCGAAAGCGGAGCCGGCAAGGAGCTGGTCGCGCGTGAGCTCCACGCCCTGAGCGCCCGGTGCAACGGACCGTTCGTGCCCGTCAACTGCGCCGCGATCGTCGAGACCTTGCTCGAAGCCGAGCTGTTCGGCATCGAGGAGCGGACGGCCACTGGCGTCAGAGGCCGGCGCGGCAAATTCGAGCTCGCCCATCACGGGACGCTGTTCCTCGACGAGGTGGGGGACCTGGCCCCGACCGCCCAGGCCAAACTCCTTCGGATCCTCCAGGACATGTGCGTCGAGCGCGTGGGTGGCCAGACCGCGCGTCAGGTCGATGCGCGCGTGCTCGCGGCCACGAATCGAAGCCTGCGGGCGCTCGTCGACACGGGCCGGTTCCGGGCCGACCTGTACTACCGTCTCGCCGGCGTCGAGGTCCACGTGCCGCCGCTTCGCGCGCGACGTGAGGACGTCGGGCCGCTGGTGGCGCACCTGAGCGCCCGGCATCGCCGGGTCAGGCAGGTCTCGTTCGCGGCCTCGGCGATCGAGGCGCTCGCGGCCTTTGACTGGCCGGGCAACGTGCGGCAACTGGGCCGCGTGCTCGAGCGCGTCATCGCTCTTGCGCCCGACACGGTGATCACGGCGGCCGACTTGCCGGAGGACATTTCGAAGGACTACCGGGAGCTCGTCTGTGACGCGGCCGGCCGCGATGAATCGCTGAAAGCGTGGAGCAGTCGCTATGTGCGCCTCGTCCTCGACCGCTGCGACGGCAATAAGAGCCGCGCCTGCACCACCCTCGATATCACGTACCACACGCTTCAAACGCACCTGGACTACTCCGTGCACGGCGCGCCGGTCGGCGACGCCATGCCGGTCGAACGGGTCGCGGAAGCGTGACGCGCAAGAGTTAGTAAGGTCGCCGACGGCCGGATAGCCGTGTGAAAGGTCAGACGCGGGCTCGAGCCTGGACGGCGCGGGCCCGAAGAGGGGAAGGATGCTCGTATGAAGTCAGCGATGTTTCTCATCACCACCATGGTCCTCGTGGCCTCGGCTCCCGCCACCCCGGCCGGCGCCGGTTCGCAGGCCCCGAGAGTTGTGCACCGCGCGACCGACCCGGCCACGGGTGCGGTCGTGCGCGTCAGTCAATCAGTCGCCGGCGATCTCGGCTTCGAGATCGCGGCGCCCGGGCTCACGCTCACCAAGCGCGTCGAAGCCGGCAGAGTGATCACGGTCGTTCGCACCTCACGGGATCAAGTGACCATCGAAGCCGACAAGAGCTCCGTGACGGTGATCGGCCGCGGAGGACGGGTGGAAGCGACGGCGGCGCATCCGGAGCGGCTCAAGGCCGCGCGTGCGCTCGTCGCGGCGTCGCCCGCGGCTGCCGCCGCGGTGCGTCTGCTGGGCAAGGTGGCGTTCGGGCACTACACGCCGCTGAACCTGACCATCCTGGCGACCCGCGCCATGCTCCTCGACGCGCTGGGCGACCAGGCCGGGCGCGAAGGCCTCATCGCGGCACTTGAGGCCCTCCGCCGCGCGCCCGTCGTGACGCGCGTCGGCTGGCAGTCGAGTCCCACGGACTGCTGGGAGAAGTACACCAAGGAAGCCATCACCGCGTACCGCGAATTCGAGGACTGCCTGAAGAACAGCTCCTTCTGGGAGGACTTTGGGTGCGGGGTGCTGTACGACATGCGCGCCATCGGCGCGATGACCTGGTGGATGAAGTGCGTCGCAATTAGCAACTAACTCGTACAGGAGGTCCCTCGTGAGAGCCTGGATTCTGTTTCTGCAGGTCATCATCAGTCTCTTCGTCACAGCCGTGACCATGCCGTTCGTGTTGGTCCTCGCCCCATCGGCGCAGGATCAGCGCGTCGGCCTGGCGTGGATGGCCGGCATCCTGGCCCTGACGTTCTCGGCGGTGCACGTCGTTTGGCCACGCCGCAAGGCCTGACCGTGGTGTGGGGCGGCCGGCATCGGCCGGCCACCCCACACAGGCGGTGTCCTTGACCGTCCGCGGGCGCGATAGTACGTTGTAAGACTTGCCGTCGACCTCGCCGGCCCAACTGAAGCAAACGCCGCTCAACGCGAAGCACCGCGCGTCGGGCGCGCGCATGGTCGAGTTCGGCGGGTGGGACATGCCCGTGGAGTACTCGGGCATCTCCGACGAACACCTCGCCGTCCGTACCCGCGCCGGCCTGTTCGACGTCAGCCACATGGGCGAGATCGAGCTGGCGGGCTCCGACGCGCTCGCCCTCGTGCAATGGCTGACGAGCAACGACGCCTCGCGCCTCGCCGTCGGCCAGATCCAGTACTCGGCCCTCACGACACCGGCCGCCACGTTTGTAGACGACGTGCTGGTGTACCGGATGGCGCTCGACCACTACATGCTCGTGGTCAATGCGGGCAGCATCGCCAAGGATCACGATTGGATCACCACGCAGGCCGCGGCGCGCGGCGGCGACGTGTCCATCGTCAATGCCAGCGCCCGGTACGCGTTGATCGCCCTGCAAGGGCCCGAGGCCCAGGCGATTCTGCAGACGCTCACCGGCGTCGACCTGGCGGAGATCAAGTACTACTGGTTCGGGCACGGCGAGGTCGCAAGCGTACGCGCCACCGTGTCCCGGACCGGCTACACCGGCGAGGACGGGTTCGAGATCTTCGTGCCTCCGGGCCAGGCCGAGCGCGTGTGGGACGCTGTCGTCCGGGCGGGGCGGGTAGTGGATCTGCGCCCGTGCGGACTCGGCGCGCGCGACACGCTGCGCCTCGAAGCCGCCATGCGCCTCTGCGGCAGCGACATGGACGAGGAGACGACCGTCCTCGAGGCCGGCCTCGGGTGGATCGTCGGCTGGAAGAAGGACGACTTCCTCGGCGCGGCCAGGCTGCGCGAGCAGAAAGCCACCGGCGTCGCGCGCAAACTGGCGCCGTTCGAAGTGACCGACCGCGCCATCGCGCGCCACGGCTATCCCGTCATGAGCGACGGGCGTCAGGTCGGCACGGTCACGAGCGGCACCCAGACCCCATTTCTGAAGAAGGCGATCGGCTTCGCCATGGTGCCGGCCGCCATGGCCGTGGTCGGCCAGCCGCTGAGTATCGACGTGCGCGGCCGGCTCGTCCGCGCCGAAGTCGTGCCCGAGCCGTTCTACAAGCGACAAGGAAGGACGTAGCGTGAGCACCTATCCGACGGACTTCAAATACACGAAGGACCACGAGTGGCTTCGCATGCAGGACGGGGACGCCACCATCGGCATTACCGACTTCGCCCAGA
>JANOGJ010000098.1:0-2204 GCA_031405995.1 Acidobacteriota bacterium | reverse complement strand
CGTCCTGGGCACGGCGAGGATTGCGGTCGACAAGGTGATTCCCGCGATGCAGCGCGGCGAGTACTCGGACGTCGTCGCCATCGCGTCCAGGGACCTCGCCAAGGCGCAGGCGGCGGCCAAGCAGCTCGGACTGCGACGGGCGTACGGCTCTTACGAGGCCCTTCTCGCCGATCCCGGAATCGACGCCGTCTACAACCCGCTGCCAAACCACTTGCACGTCCCGCTCTCCATCGAGGCTGCCGAGCGCGGCAAGCACGTGCTCTGCGAGAAGCCGATCGGCCTGTCGTCGGCCGAGGCGGAGCGGCTGATCGTCGTGCGCGATCGCACCGGCGTGAAGATCGAGGAAGCGTTCATGGTCCGCACCCACCCGCAGTGGCTGCGCGCCCTGGAGATGTGCCGGTCCGGTCGCCTGGGCGAGATCCGCGCGTACCTCGGCGCCTTCAGCTACTTCAATGACGACGCCTCGAACATCCGCAACGTGGCGGCGTACGGCGGCGGCGGATTGATGGACATCGGATGCTACCTCGTGACGACGTCGCGGATGATCTTCGGCGGGTCGCCCCGGCGCGTCGCCAGCCTCATGGACCGCGATCGGGCGTCCGGCGTGGACACGCTGACGTCCATGCTGCTCGAGTATCCGGGCGGTCACGCGGTCGCCACGTGCAGCACGCGCATGGTGCCGTACCAGCGCGTGCAGATTCTCGGCACGAAGGGGCGCCTCGAGATCGAGATCCCCTTCAATGCGCCGCCCGACCGCCCATGTCGTCTCTTTGTCGACGACGGCCGCGACGTGTTGGGGACGGGCATCGAGACCATCACGATCCCGCCGTGCGACCAGTACACGATCCAAGGCGACCTGTTTTCAAAGGCCGTGCTGGAGGGGACGGACGTGCCGTGGCCGCTGGAGGAGTCGCTGCAGAACATGAGAGTGATTGAAGCGTTGCGGCTGATGGAGGGCGGGGCTTTAGCCCCGCCGGCAAGCCGGGTCTGAAGACCCGGCCTCCATTCGGATGACCCGGCCTCCATTCGGAAAAGCGATGCGCACTTTCTTCGTCGCGCTCTTTACCGCGTTCGCAGTCGCCTGTGGCGGCGCGCCTCCACTCGCGCCTGTCGCCGATCGTCCGTCGATCCTGCTCGTCACGCTCGACACAACCAGGGCGGACTCGATAGGCCCGGACGCTGTCGGCATCGAGACGCCCGCCTTCACCGCGCTCGCCGCGCGTGGCCGTCGCTTTCGACAGGCGTACGCGACGGTGCCGGAAACGCTGCCGTCGCACAGCGCGATGCTGACCGGCCTCTATCCGGCCGGGCACGGCGTCCACGAGAACGGCCGTTTCCTGTCCACCAGTCATCCGGTGCTGGCCGACCGCCTCAAGCAGGCCGGGTACCAGACCCAGGCGTTCGTGTCGAGCTTTGTGCTCACGCGCCGATTCGGACTCGCGCGCGGGTTCGACGTCTACGACGACGAGGCGCCGGCGGGCCGGGCGGAGCGCACGGCCCGGGAGACAACGGACGCCGCACTGGCAAGAATGGCTGAGTGGGCGGGGCAGCCGACGTTCCTCTGGGTGCACTACTTCGACCCGCACGCGCCGTATGCGCCGCCCGAGCCCTTCAAGCGCCAGTACGCGGGGAAGCCGTATCTGGGCGAGATCGCCGCGATGGATCGGCAGCTCGGCCGTCTGATTCAGGCCTTCGAGCAGCGCGCGAAGGGCCCCGTCGCGGTCGTGGTCGTCGCCGACCACGGCGAGGGTCTCGGCGACCATGGCGAGACGCTGCACGGCCATCTCATCTATCAGTCCACGATGCACGTGCCGCTGGTCATCGCCGGACCCGGTGTGTCGCCAGGCATCGCCGACGAGCCGGTCAGCACGCGGCGCGTGTATCACACGATTCTCGACTGGGCGGGCCTGGAGGCCACGAACAGCCTGCGGGGGTCGTCGAAGGAGGTCGTGCTCGGAGAGGCGATGAAGCCGTTCCTCGAGTACGGCTGGCAACCTCAGGTAATGAGCGTCAAGGGCTCGCACAAGGTGATCCTGGCCGGCAAGCGCGCCGAGATCTACGACGTCGTCGCCGACCCGGCCGAATCGCGCGACCTCACGGCCGGTCCCGGACTGCCGCCCGCCATTCCGTCCGAGATCCGCGACTATCCGGTGCCGTCGATTGAAAGCGCGCGGCCGGCCGATTCGCTCGACGCAGAGGCGCGG
>JANOGJ010000039.1:0-1909 GCA_031405995.1 Acidobacteriota bacterium | reverse complement strand
TTTCGAAAAACGAGCCCCGACCTCGTTTTCCCCGCACGGTGCGATAATCGACGCATGACTCGCCACCTTCGGACTCAAGCGTCGGTCGCGATTGTTGTCTTGATCCTCGGCGCCGGTGCGGCGCTCGACGTCGCCGGCCAGGGGCAACGGCTTCCTGACAACCGGTTCCCGTGCCCGATCGAGGATCCGCGGGATCCGGCTCGACGGGATCAGCGGTGCGGTGCGGCGACGCCCTCGCTCGCGGGGTGGAACGATCTCGAGACGTGGACCCGCCAGGTCGGCATCGCGCCCGACACCGAACTCGGCCTCGGCCTGCACCTGACTGGACCCGAGGGGATGGTCTTTATCTCATTCGCGGTGACGCGACTGCGGGACACGCCCAACGCGCCGCCGCAGCACGTGGAGGTGGCGCTCCTCCCGACGTTCGATCCCAACCGCGTCCGCCAGTCCAACCTGACCTTCGTCGTGACCGGCCCGGCCAAGAAACAAACGACCATCGACGTGTCGAGCCGCGTCGCCACATACCCCCCCGGCCCGTTCGGGCCCGGCGACAGCCCCCTGAAAGCGGTCGCGACCATGACCGCCGACGAATTCACCCAGATTGCCGGCGCCGTGGACCTGAAGGTAGTCACCCTCAGTCTGACCGGCACCTTCCGCGCCGATCAGCTGAAGGCGCTGAAGGCGTTCGCCGACCGGAACCGCCTGCCGGCGCCGCGGCAACGCGTGCGCTAGGCGCGGGCAGCTCGCTCCACTTCGAACGCCGCGTAGCGCGGACGCATGTCCGCGTACACGCGGACATTGGCCGGCACCGGCCGCGCGGCGACGCCGGCCGGCTCGGCAAACCCCGCGATCACCTCGTCCCACCCGGCCGGGCGATTCGACCCGAGCCGATCCGCGTGGACCGCGCGCAGCGCCGCGCCCAGCGCCGCTGAGTTCGCGACAGCGAACTCGCGCACCTCGGCGTTCATCACGTCGGCCATCACCTGCAGGATCGCGGGGTTCACGGCCGCGCCGCCCGTCGCGTGCACGACGTCGACGGCCACGCCCATCCAGGCGGAGTGCCTAGCAAGCGCCATCATCTGCGCCTCGACGACGGCGCGGACGTTCGCGGCGGCATCTGACGAATCCAGCCCCAGTCGGTGCACACCCGGCCGCGCAACGGTCGGGGTGATTTCAGGCTCGAACCACGGCAGCATCAGGGCGCCGCCGTTGCCCGGCGGCGTCGCCGCCAGCGCCGCTGAGAACGCGGGCCAGTCCATCCGGTAGTCGTCGCGCACGCGCTCGCGCGCGAGCGATCCGTTCCTGAAGCACGTCAGGCCCATCCAGGCGCCCGTGGGCGCGCCAAACACGTGACCGTCGCCAGCCGCGTCGACGCGGGGCGCGTCCATGAGGCCGAAGATCGTATCGCTCGTGCCGAGCGAGACCGCCACGCGCCCTTCGCGGATGAGACCCGTCCCAATCGCGCTGCAGGGATTGTCGCCCGACCAGACCACGACCTTCGCCGGCCCGCACCCGTGGCGAACCTGCCAGTACGGCGCCAGGGTGCCGACGACGGTCGAGGCCGGGACGATCGTCGGGAGTTTCGCGCGGAGGCCGGCCGCCGTGGCCTCGAGCGCTTCCGGCGACCACTGCGCCGTGGCAATGTCCATGAGGTTCATGCCGGACGCGTCGCCGGGATCGAGCGGCGCGGAGTGGCCGGCGAGGAGCGAGGCGAGGAACGAACTGACGAGGTGAATCCGGCCGGTGGCCGCGTAGGCGGCCGGTTCCCGGAGCGCGAACCTGCGGATCAAGATGGTTGCGGTAGCGTCGCCCCTGATAAGTTACTTCAATTGCACCACCGCGCAGCAGAGTGGCATCAGGTCTTCGGTCTCCGCCCCCACCGCCTCTCCCGTGGCCAGCACGAGCAGCG
>JANOGJ010000882.1:0-7836 GCA_031405995.1 Acidobacteriota bacterium | reverse complement strand
CTGAAGATCAACCCGGAACGAGCTCGAGCGAATGAACAACTCTGGAAGCCGGCACCCAAGTGCCCGGACCAGTATTCGGAGTAGCCGCTGGGCGTTGTGTCGTTCCGCAAGCCCGACCTTACGAGCGGCGCGGACCGGGCCCCAGCGCGCCGGTTCGCGCCAAGCGGCGAGAGGGAGGGCGGCGGAATGACACGATGCCCAGCGGCCTCACGCCGCCCTGCGCGCTACCAGGGAAACAGGCACGCGACCGGACACGAGAACCCGGCCAGCACCGTCGACTCGAACGCCTCGCCGCGGTGGGACACGCGCGAAGCCGCGTAACGCCCCTTCCGCAGCTTCAACAACTCGATCTGCTCGGCCACTGGGTCGAGAATCCAGTACTCCGGCACCCCGAACCGCTGAAAGGCGGCGAGCTTGCGCCCGCGATCGTTGCGCTCCGTCGTCGGCGACAGCACTTCGACGGCCACATCCGGGCGCACGCGAATCGGGGCGTCAAGCTCAACGAGATGACGACGATCCGCCGTGAACACGACGATGTCGGGCTGCAGCACGTTCGTCTCAGTGAACACGATGTCGATGGGCGAGGCAATGACCACGCCACCGCGCGCCGCCGCAAAGGCGTGGAGCTGACGGTAGAGTTCGAGCATCGCCAAGTGGTGGCGCGGGAGCGGAGCGGGAACCACAGACACCTCGCCGTCATAGAGCTCATAACGGCGCCCGTCATCCGGCCAGCTCGCCAGCTCGGCGTACGTGACGTTGTGACGCGCGGTCACCACGGGGGCCATCGTAGCATCGTCCTCGCCCTCTGTAATGCGAGACAGATGCCACGTGGCTAAGGGGAGCGCGTTCAACAACTTGGGACTTAACGAGGGTGCCGACGCTGCAGAAAATGCAACGTCAGGCAAGGCGAGGGAGTGCAAATTCTTCAAGCGGCTACTCCCGGTGAGCCCTGATGGTGCTCCGGATCGCGCCCGGAAGTTCAGCGACCCACCAGGTGGTCCACTGAACCACGTGCCGGGCCGCTGACCCACGTGTCATAGAAAGAGACATCGTGACCGGAGAGGCGCGCGTCACTGGCTCGTCAACTCAGATTCGCTTTCGCGAGGTGCTTGAGGTCGTCAAAGTCGACCTCGAGGTTCCTGGTCAACTTGCCACGGCTCGGGCAACCGGTCAGCGCCCATGGCGCAGGTGCTCGGCCCGCAGATTCGTCAGGAGATTCCAGTGCGCCGCCGCCGCTGGCCTGTGCGCGCGGACGTGGCGGCGTTCGGCGTCCGTCAGTTCTCGACCCAACGTGTCCTCCTTGGCAAGGCGCGCTTCTTCGAGCTTCTCCCCAACCTCGCTGAGCCTGTTGACTGCCGCCAACTCGCCTCGGCCCAGCGCGAGGTCACCGGCGAGACCGACCAGGTAGCCGAGGCGATTCTGTACGTTCGCGAGCTTCACGGAATCGACCAGCCAATTCCAGTCGAGGTTCGTGAACGTGAGCAGCACCCAAGGCAGAGCCTCAACGACCCGGGCGGGAACCTCGCGAGCCTGCAAGGCCGCCAACACGACGGCTGCTGGATTCGCGACGTCTCCACGATTCGCAAGGTAGGCAAACCCGGGATACCCCACGCCACCCAACAGCCGGGGCAGGTCCTTCGCGGCTTTGACCGGCAGCTCGACCGGCAGACCCGTAGCCATGCTGGGCTCTTCATGCGCCAGCAGACGAGCCAGACGCGCAGGTACCGGCCGCTTGTTGTGTTCGACCAGTGACAGATAGGCCTGCGACACCTTCCAGCGCCGGCTGGCCTGCTGTTGCGTCCAGCCCAGACGTCCGCGAACGGCTTTCACCTGGCTGCCTGACATGGTCTGATTATTACAGATACTGTAATATCAGTCAATCTGGACCGTCACGGCCGAAAGCGCCTTGCCGCTGGGCGTCGTGTCGTTCCGCAAGCCCGACCTTACGAGCGGCGCGGACCGGGCCCAGTCGCGCCGGGTCGCGCCAAGCGGCGAGAGGGAGGGCGGCGGAATGACACGATGTCCAGCGGCAAGAGTACAATCCGCCCACCTTGCCCCTCACACCCGGTTCACGTCTGGGCCCCTACGAGATTCTCTCGGCCCTCGGTGCTGGCGGCATGGGCGAGGTCTATCGCGCCCGCGACACCAAGCTCAATCGCGACGTCGCCCTCAAAGTCCTGCCGGAGCTGTTTGCCGCCGACGCGGACCGCCTCGCGCGATTCACGCGCGAAGCGCAGACGCTGGCGGCCCTCAATCACCCGAACATCGCGGCGATCTACGGGATCGAGAATGGCGCGCTCGTCATGGAGCTCGTCGAGGGCGAGGACCTCTCCGAGCTCATCGCGCGCGGACCGATCCCGCTCGCCGAGGCCTTGCCAATCGCGCGCCAGATCGCCGACGCGCTCGAAGCCGCGCACGAGCCAGGCATCATCCATCGCGATCTGAAGCCCGCCAACGTGAAAGTCCGGCCCGACGGGACAGTGAAGGTGCTGGACTTCGGTCTCGCGAAGGCGATGGACCCGCCTTCGCCTGAGGCTTCGGCGGGCAAGCCCGGCTATGCCATGAACTCCCCCACCCTCACCGCGCATGCGACCCAGATGGGCATGATCATCGGCACCGCCGCCTACATGGCTCCCGAACAAGCGCGAGGCCGAGCCGTCGATCGCCGCGCCGACATCTGGGCCTTTGGCGTCGTCCACAACGAAATGCTGACGGGCCGACGCGCCTTTGCGGGCGACGACATCTCGATCACCCTGGCCGCCGTCCTGAAGGACGCGGTGCCGATGGGCGACTTGCCGTCCGGCGTGCCCGCATCGGTGCGCCGCCTGCTGCGCCGGTGTCTGGAGAAAGATCCGAAGCAGCGCCTGAGCTCGATCGGCGACGCGCGACTGGAGCTGAACGAAACCGAAGACGCCGCGCAGGGCGCAACTGCCACGACCGGCGCCCGGGCCTCGCGCGCATCGTGGCCTCTCCTGCTCGCCAGCGCCGCAGTCGGCGTCGTCGTGACGGCGCTCGTGATGGCCCAGGTGCTGAAGCCCGATCCGCCGGCTTCCGCGAAGCGGCTGACGATCCTGCCGCCGGACAACGCGTCGCTGATGCCCGACGGGAGCGAACTCAAGATTTCGCCGGACGGCCGCCGGGTGGCGTTCGTAACGGGCTCACCGAACGCGTTTGACCAGGCGCAGTTGTGGGTCCGCACGCTGGCGGAGCCGGCGGTGCGGCTGGTTCAGGGCGCCACGGGCGCGCAGATGCCCTTCTGGTCGCCCGACAGCAAACGCATCGCCTTCTTCGCCGAGGGCAAGCTGAAGACGGTCCCAGCCGACGGTGGCCGCGTGGATGTGCTGTGCGACGCAACGGACGGCCGCGGCGGCACGTGGGGCGCCTCCAACGTGATCGTGTTCGCGCCGTCGAACGCCGGTCCACTCATGCGCGTCGACGCCACCGGCGGCGCGCCGGCGCCCGCGACGTCGCTCGACGCGGCCCGAAAAGAGACGGGCCACCGGTTTCCGTTCTTCCTGCCGGACGGCCGTCATTTTCTTTTCGCCGCTCTGCCCGCGCCCCAGGCCCAGTTCGACATCTTCGTCGGGTCGCTCGACGGCCCCACGCGGACGGCGGTCGTGTCGGCCGGAAGCGCGCCAGTGTACACAGAGCCGGGCTTCCTGCTGTTCGCCAGAAAAGGCGTGCTCGTCGCGCAACCGTTTGACGCGACACGCCTGACCCTGTCGGGCAATGCCATCACGCTCGACGACGTGCCCGGCGGTGTCGGCTATCAGTTCTCGTCCTCCCCGGCGGCGACTGCGACGGCCGACACGTTGGTGTACCTGACCGATCCGTACGCGAATACCCGGCTGGTCTGGGTGGACCGCGAGGGCCGGGAGGTGGGCGCGGTGCAGGCGCCCCCGGCTCGGCACCAAGAGGTCAGGCTCTCACCCGACAATCAGCGCGCGGCGGTCGTACGCATCACCTCGCCGACGCAATCGTCAATCTGGGTGCTCGATCTCGTGCGCCACGGCGCCAACCGGATCGCCGACGGCACAGGCCTGGACTATCAGGCGACGTGGTCAGCCGACGGCACACGGATCGCCTACACGAACGACGGCACCGGGACGGAACAGCTCTTCGCTCGCGATACGGCCGCCGCGACGCCGGAAGTCCAGCTCTTTCAGTCGCCGGCGCTCTTCAAGAAAGTGCAGTCCTGGTCGAAGGACGGCACGCTGCTCTTCGCGGCGCTCTCGCCCGAAACCCAGCAGGATCTGGTCGGGGTGACGACGTCCGGCGATCCCAAGGCGGTGCCGTACCTGACCGAGCGCTTCAATGAGAACCTCGGCCGGTTTTCGCCCGACGGGCGATGGGTGGCCTACGTGTCCGACGAGGCCGGGACCAACGACGTGTACGTGCGGTCGTTTCCGACTCCGGATCGCAAGCACCGCGTCACGACCGACGGCGGCACTGCGGTCACCTGGAACGCCGCCGGCACCCAGCTCCTCATCGTGGGCTCGGACGGCCGCCAGTTGAAGGTCGCCGATGTGAAGGCGGGCCCGGCGTTGTCCATCGGCATCCCGAAGGTCGTCGGCGCGCTGCCCGCCGACGCGATCGCCTGGGACGCGTCGCGCGATCTGCAGCGCCTGCTGGTGTCGATGCCCGCGCGCGGCAGCGCGGGGTTGTCACTCACGGTCGTCACGAACTGGACGTCGGCGCTCGCGAAACGCTGAACGCTCCTCATGGCCGCCCAGGGGCCAGCGCTTGACCGGGCGGTGGCCCGTGCGTATACTCATTGTATATACGGAGGACGCATGACGACCCAGATTGCGAAATGGGGCAACAGCCTCGGCCTTCGCCTCCCCAAATCCGTCGCGCAGGAGGCCCGCGTCGATGAAGGCGACAAGGTGGACGTGTCAGTCAGGAACGGGGCCATCGTGATTCGGCCGAGCCGGCGGACGTACTCATTGGGCGAGCTCGTGTCCAAAGTGACGCCGAAGAACCGCCATGCCGAGACGGATTGGGCCAAGCCGGCAGGCCGTGAGGCATGGTAGCGCGCGCCTATGTGCCTGACGCCGGCGACCTCGTCTGGCTGACCTTCGATCCGCAGGCGGGCCACGAACAGCGCGGCCGTCGGCCGGCGCTCATCCTCTCACCCCGCCTCTACAACGCGAAGACACAGCTCGCGATCGCGTGCCCAATCACGAGCCACAGCAAGGGCTACCCTTTCGAAGTTCAGCTCCCAAGCGGCGGCGCGATCAGCGGTGCGGTGCTCGCGGACCACGTCCGGAATCTTGACTGGCAGGCTCGCCGCGTCGTGTTCGAGACCAAAGCGCCGGCCGAGGTTCTACCGGAAGTGCGGGAGCGGCTGCGCGTCCTGCTCGGAATCTGATCCGGTCACTTCCCCGGCTGCGTCACCCGAAGTCCACGCGCCCGGGCGGCAGCGACCTGCCGGTCGTCGTACGTCACGAAGTCGAGGTCCGGGAAGGACAGGCTCGCGGCCGTGGCGATGTGAATGGCATCGAGGGTTCGCAAGGCGGTCGGTTCGAGGCGGCCGGCCTGCGCCCGAATCGTCGGCGTCAGCTCGGCCAGGAACATCGCGTCGAGCACCGCGTCGGCCTGGTCGAGCGCGGCCGAGCGCCCCGTGCGGCCGAGCGCCCGCGTGAGTTCGATCGCGCCCACCACCGACGTGAACAGGCCGTCGTAGTTGACGACGGCTTGCTCGAGGAGCGGCGTCTCGGGCTCCTGCACGGCGAGCTTCACGAGCGCCGATGCGTCGAGGTACGCGTATCGGGGCATCGCGAGCTAGACCGAGTCGTCTCGAAGTTCCTGAAGGAGGACGGACACGGGCTTCGCGAGTTTCAGGCGCAGCGGTCGCGGGAGATCCGCCGGCGAGCGCCGCGCCGGCGCCACGCGACCGTCAGCCACGAGGCGCTGCAGGTCGTCGCCCTTGGGCACCGGGCGCAGCTCCGCTACGGCCCGGCCATGCTCGGTGACGGTGAGCGTGTGGCCCTTCTTCACGCGGTCCAGGTAGATACTGACGTTCTGCCGCAGTTCACGGACACCGACGGTCTTCGCGCGCGCCGCCATGTAGCACAGAGTAGCACAATCAAGGCGACTTCCCGCGGCGCTTCACAACCCCGAAGCGCTCGCTAGGTGGGCCCTGATGGCGCGGCGGATCGCGCTGGGGGGTCAGTGATCCAGGCGGGTCTCGTCCCGAGATCATAATGACGCCCCGAGCGCCTCGACAAACGCCTGCGCGAACTCCGGGCCCTTGCCCTCGTCTTCATGCTTGAAATACACGAACGTCTCGTCCCAGTGGGGTGACTGGGCCGCCACGGTCCGCGCCCATCGCGCGAGGTCGGCCGGCCCGTAGCCTTCATCGCGCAGTCGCAGGTATCCGTGCCGCGCGGTCGGCCGCAGCGGCGTCGTCTTGTCGCCGAAGTCGGCGATGCAGAGCGCCACGCGATGCGCGGTGAGGAGCGCGTAGACCTCCTCGGTCAGCCAGGAGGCGTGGCGGAACTCGAACGCGGCGCGGATGTCGGACGGAATCAGCGCGAGGAACGCCTCGAGGCGCGCGAGATCGCACTTCATCGTCGGCGGCAGTTGAAACAGCAGCGGGCCAAGATGCGGACCCAGCACCCGCGCGCTGTCACAGAAAAACGCCAGCGTGTCCTGGCAGTCCTTCAGCCGCCGGTGGTGCGTGACGCCTTGCGGCGCTTTCAGCGCGTACGTAAACCCCTCGGGCGCCTGCTTCAGCCAGGCGGCAGTCGTCTTCGGCGTGGGCATGCGATAGAAGGTGTAGTTGATTTCGACCGTGCGGAATCGCTGGGCATAAAAGGCGAACATGCCGGTCGTCTTCAGATCGTCGGGATATAACGTCCCCCGCCATTCCGGATAGTTGTAGCCGGACGTGCCCACATGGATCATTGACGCCTCCGCGACCGCAGCGCCGCGAGCGCCGCCACCGACACGCCCCAGGCCGTGAGCGCCGCCACCTGCGGCCACAACACGTCGAACCCCACGCCCTTCAGGAACACGCCCCGGACAATCACCAGAAAATACCGCAGCGGAATCAGGAAGGTCACCCACTGAATGGGCGCGGGCATGTTCTCGATAGGAAAGATGAAACCGGACAGGTAGACCATTGGGACCAGGAAAAAGAACGTCGCGGTCATCATGGCCTGCTGCTGTGTCGACGACACCGTGGACACGAACAAGCCCAGGCCGAGTGTGCACAGCAGGTAGGCCGCGCTGCCGCCAAGCAGCATGCCGACGGTGCCGCGGAACGGTACCTCAAACCAGTACACGGCGACGGCGGCCACCAACACCACGTCGACGAAACCCACGATGGCGTACGGCAGCAGCTTCCCGACGATGAGCTCCCATCGGCCGAGCGGCGTCACGTGGAGCTGCTCGAGCGTGCCGAGCTCGCGCTCGCGCACGATGGCCATCGACGAGAGGTTGGCCGTAATCATCAGGAGGAGCAGCGCGAGGACGCCCGGCACCATGAAGTCGCGGCTTTCGAGCTCGGGATTGAACCAGACGCGCACCCGCCCGTCGATGGCGCCCGGCCGCTCGCCCCGCTCGACGCCGATCGCGGCGCTGAACTCCCCCACAATCCCGCCCGCGTAGGCCAGCGCGACACCCGACGACGTCGCGTCGGTCCCGTCGGCCAAGATCTGAACTTCGGCGGGCCGCACGCCCGCCGACCCTTCGATCTCGCGCTCGAGCCCTCGCGGAATCACGATGGCCAGCCACGCGCGCCCCTGCTCCAGGTGCGCGTCCACCGCGTTCGGACTGAACTCCTCGGCGACGATGCGGAAATGGGGCGACGCGGCGAACCGTTCGACGAGC
>JANOGJ010000875.1:0-5458 GCA_031405995.1 Acidobacteriota bacterium | reverse complement strand
GTCGAGCTCGACGTCGCGTGACCGGCCAACTCGAAGCGAACCGTGTGCGGACCCGGACTGAGTTCCGGCACGAGGAGCGGCGACGTCCCCACATACCGGCCGTCGATCAGCACCCGCGCCGCGCGAGGCCGTGAGTCGACGTAGATCGAGCCGGTCCGCGGCGTACTCTGGCTGACGCCGGCGCGAAGCGGCACGGAGAGCGTCCGGGACGGCGACGCGGCCGAGAGCGTCACGCGCCGCGTCTCGGGCACATAGCCCGGCCGCGCCACCTGCACCGAGTGCGAGCCGAGTGGGAGATCGCGGACCGACACCGGGGTCTCACCCACTCGCCGCCCGTCAACAGTGACGAGCGCGCCCGACGGCACCGACCGCACGACGAGCCGACCCACAAGCGCCGCGGCGCGCACAGGCGCATCCCGACGAAGCGGCGCCGCTGGAGGTGCGAGAGGCGCGGGGGGCGGCGCCAACCCGACTGGCGGCGGCGGGACCTCCGGTGGCGCCGGGGGCGGCGCCACCGTGACTTCCGTTTCATTTCGCGCGATGGGCGCGCCGGTGGCGACCGGCTCGATCACTCGCGCCGACTCGTTTCCACGGCGGAATCCCCAGCCGTAGCTCACCACCGCCAGCACGACGCCGGCCAACCCGACCACGGCAAGCGCGACCCAGGGATACGGATAGCGGCGGTCGTCGTGGCCGAGCTCGCCGGTCAACACCGCCGCGGCGACGGGCACCTCGTACGGCGCGGGCGCGTCGTAGACAGTCGGCGCCTCGGGCTCGGGCTCGACCGGATCGGGCTCGATGGGATTGAGGTCGACGAGCAGGTCACGGGCGACATGATCCGCCGGGTCTAAAGACCCGGCCTCCATTTCGGACCCGGCCTCCATTTCGGACCCGGCCTCCATCCTGGTCTCGACTTCCGCGAGCGCCTCGATGAATGCCCCGGCGGAGGGGAAGCGGTCATCCGGATCGGCAGCGAGGGCGACGGCCAGCACCCGATGGAGCGGCTCGCCGGCGTCCTGCTCCCCCGACCCGATCGGCCGGCGTCCCGTGAGGACCTCGTGCGCGATCGCGCCGAGCGAAAACACGTCGGCCCGAACGTCCCACGCCTGGCCGGCCACCCGTTCCGGCGCCGAATACGGGCGGCGCGGCGGCGGGGCGACGCCAATCGACTCGAGGGCCGGCACGATGCCGAACCCGGTGACGCGGACGTCGAGCGTGCCGGGCGCCACGATGATATCGCGCGGGTGGAGCGCCCCGTGACCGAGGCCCGTCGCCCAGGCCGCGTCGATCGCCGACGCAATCGCGGCCAGCATTGGCAGCGCTTCGTCGAGCGGGAGCGGCGCCAGGTGCCGCATGGCGACATCGAGGGACTCGCCGGTGGCGAACTCCATCGCCGCGAACGCCGACGACCCGGACAGGCCGGTCTCGAGGAGGCGCACGATGGCGCGATCCGGCGCCGGGCCCTCGCAGAGCGGGCGCAGCGCCTCGGCCAGACGCTGGGCGTCCTCCGGGACGATATCGAGTTTGAAGGCTTTGACGGCGATCAGGCGATCGCGCTGGGAATCGTAGGATCGAAACACCGGTCCGAGAACGCCACTGCCGATTTGATGCAGGACGCGATACGCACCGAATGTCGGTGGTGCGGTCGACCCATTGGCGTCGTCAAACAACAGCGCAAGATCTCCCGGTGCGGCCGCACTCTACCACATCGCGTGTAGTAGATTGTTTCCGTGTCCGCCGTGCACTCGGCTATCGACATGCGGCGGCTTCCCTGGATTCGGCCGCTCGTCACCGCCTATGCCACCGACTTCGCCGGCGTCGCCGAGTTCTTCGCGGGCGATCCGGCCGAACCGAAGGCGTGGGCACAGACGATCGGGCGCGTTCAGGGGGCACCACACCCGCGCGAGGCGATCGAGCGCCTCGTGTCCGCCCAGCTCGACCGGCGGGCGGCGCCCGCCGAGGCGCGCGCGGCCGCCCGTCGCCTTGCCGATCCGGCCACCGTCGCCGTCGTGACCGGCCAGCAGGCGGGGCTGTTCGGCGGCCCGCTCTACACGCTCCTCAAGGCGATCACCGCCATCCAACTGGCCCGGCGGGTCGAGCGCGACCACCACGTCCCGGCGGTGGCGGTG
Source organism: Acidobacteriota bacterium (assembly GCA_031405995.1). Taxonomy (GTDB): domain Bacteria; phylum Acidobacteriota; class Vicinamibacteria; order Vicinamibacterales; family SCN-69-37; genus JANOGJ01. The sequence continues at coordinate 3,329 of JANOGJ010000875.1, read as the reverse complement.
TTCTGGGTGGACTCGGAGGATCACGACTGGCAGGAGGTTCGGAAGGCGACGGTGCTCGATGGCGAGCTCTCGCCGGTGTCGGTGGTCGCCAGTGACGTTCCGGGCGCGGGCAGCCGGCCGGTCGCCTCGCTGGTATTCGACGAGGGCATCACGGCCTCCCTGGCGGCGCTCGAACAGTCGCTCGCCCCGACCGAGTTCACCGCTGACGTGAAGGCCCTCCTCGGCCGGCATTACCGGCCTGGCGCGAGCGTCGCGACGGCGTTCGCGGGTGTCATCGACGCGCTCCTCGGCGAGCACGGCCTCGTCGTGTTCGACGCCGCCGACGCGGGCGCGAAGCCCCTGGTCGCGGACCTGTTCGCCCGCGAGCTGGAGCAGCCCTCCCTGACGGCGAGGCTCGTTCGCGAGGCCGGCGCCCGCCTGGCCGAGCGGGGGCACGAGCCGCAAGTGGTGCCCGGCGAGGACAGCGTCGCGCTCTTCTATCTGGACGAGTCGGGCCGCCGGGCGATCAAGCGGCGCGGCGCGGACTTCACGATCGGTGACGCGGCCTGGCCGGCCGCGGCGCTGCGGGCGGAGGCGGCCGCCCACCCGGAGCGGTTCAGCCCCAACGTGCTGCTGCGGCCGATCGTGCAGGACCGGCTCTTCCCCACCGTCTGTTACGTCGCCGGGCCGAGCGAACTCGCCTACCAGGCCCAGCTCGTCGAAACCTACCGCGCCTTCGGCGTTGAGGCGCCGCTCCTGTACTCACGCGCGTCGGCGACGCTGGCCGACTCGGCGGCGCTGAAGTTCCTCGATCGCGCCCAGCTGCCGCTCGAAGCCCTGCACGCGCGCGACGACTCGGCCCTCAACCGGCTGCTCGAGACCCAGATCCCGCCTGGCGTCGATCGCGCGATCGCGGACACCGAACAGCTGATCGTCGAGCGTGCGGCCGTGCTCACGCAGCTCGTCGCCGGCATCGACCCGACACTCTCCGGCGCGGTGGACACCACGCGCGATCGGATGCGCGAGACGCTCGTCAGCCTCCACGGCAAGATCGTCCAGGCCTTGAAGCGCAAGGACGACACCCTCCGGCGCCAGTTCATCCGGACGCGGGCGCTCACCTTCCCGGACGGCCATCCGCAGGAGCGCGCTGTCTCCATGCCGTTCTTTCTCAATCGTTACGGCGTGCGCGTCGGCGACCGGCTCCTTCAGACGCTTCCCCTGGATACCAGTCAGCACTACTTGATGGCGTTGTAGCCGGGTACACTGCGAAGACACTCTGATGGCGACGCGTCCGCCACGGCGGCCCACCACTCCCGCGCCTCCCGTCCCACCCGGCCACCGGCCACGAGGACGGCTGCGGGCGTTCCTGCGGCGGCCTCGCCGGCGATGGGTGCGCATCACGGCCATCGTCGTGGGCATTCCCTTCGCCCTGCTGTTCCTCACGTCGGTCTACTTCTGGATCAGCTACGGGCGGCTCATCGACGCGAGGCTCGGCGGCGAGCAACGTCCGATGCCGCGCATCTTCGGGCGGCCGTTCGAGATTCGCCCCGGCCGCGGGCTGAAACTCGAGCAGCTCCGCCAGCGCCTGAACGACGTCGGCTACGCGGAACGCGAGAAGCCGACGAAGCCCGGCGAGTTCTCCGTGGCGGGCGGCTCGGTCGTGCTCGCCCCGCGGACGGCGGAAACCGAGCGGCTGCGGCTCATCCGCGTGGATGTCTCCGGCGGCGCGGCCTCGGTCGTGACCCGCCTCTCCGAGGTCGGGGGCAAGGACGTCGACCGCGTCACGCTCGAGGCGCCGCTGCTCGCCGCGCTCGCGCCCGGCCAGCGCCGGCGGCACGTGCCCCTCGCCACGATTCCCAAGGTCGTCGTCCAGGCGGTCCTCGCCATCGAGGATCACCGCTTCTACGACCATCCGGGCGTCGATCCCATTCGATTGGCCGGCGCGCTGTGGACCAACCTGTTCGGCAACAAGCCGTACCTTGAAGGCGCCAGCACGGTGACCCAGCAGATCGTGAAGAACACGTTCCTGACCCCCGAGCAGACCCTGCGGCGCAAGGTGCAGGAACAGTTCATGGCGCTGGTGCTCGAATCGCGGTTCACCAAGGATCAGATTCTCGAGCTCTACCTGAACGACGTCGTCCTCGGCCAGCGCGGCCCGTTCGAGATTCACGGCGTGGCGGAAGCGGCGCGGATTTTCTTCGGCAAGGACGTGAGCAACCTCACGCTCGTCGAGGCGGCCACGATCGCCGGGATCATCCAGTCGCCGTCGCGGCTCTCGCCGTTTCGCAACGCGGATCGGGCCAAGGAGCGGCGCAACGTCGTGCTCCGCGAGATGGTCTCGGCCGGGTACCTTGACGAGGAGGCGGCCACGAAGGCCTCCGCCGAGCCGCTGCGCGTCCAGACCCGGGCGCTCGAGAACGAGGCGCCGTACTTCATCGACTACGTCAGCAACCTCGTCGAGGACAAGTACGCGGGCCTGCTGAAGAAGGAGACCGCGGTCGACGTCTACACGACGCTCGACCTGCAGCTCCAACGCATCGCGCAGGAAGCGGTCGCCACGGGCATGGCGCAGGTCGACAAGCAACTCGCCCGGCGCAAGCAGGCGCAGGCGCAGGTGGCGCTCGTCGCCGTCGATCCGCGGACGGGCGAGATCCTGGCGCTCGTCGGCGGGCGCGCCTATTCGCAGACCCAGTACAACCGGGCCGTGACGACCCAGCGCCAGCCTGGCTCGATCTTCAAGCCGTTCGTGTATCTGGCCGCGTTCGAGCGCACCGCCGCGGAGGGCCAGCCGGAGATCACGCCGGCCTCGGTCTTCGTCGACGAGCCGACCACGTTCAAGGACGGCGAGAACGACTACGCGCCCGGCAACTACCAGAACGAGTACGACGGCCCGATCACCGTCCGGCGGGCGCTTGCGCTTTCCCGTAACATCGTCGCCATCAAAGTCGCGGAAGCCGTCGGCTTCGATCGCGTGGCGGATCTCTGGAAGAAAATCGGCGTCGGCACGCCGGCCCGTCCGTATCCGTCGATCGCGCTCGGCGTGTTCGAGGCGTCGCCGCTCGACATCGCAACGGCCTACACGCTCTTTCCGAACGGCGGCGCCGTGAGGCCGCTGCAGGCGGTGACGCGGATCGTCGACAGCGGCCGATCGATGCCCGTCCCGCCGGGCCGCCCGCGCACGGTGGCGCGTGCGGACACGACCTACCTCGTCACCAACCTGCTCCGAGGCGTGCTCAACGAGGGCACGGGCGCCGGCGCCCGCACGCAAGGCTTCACGCTCGACGCCGCCGGCAAGACGGAGGTGTTCTCGGACAAGGCGGCCATGCGTCTCGTCGGCGCGTGGGATCATG
>JANOGJ010000457.1:0-2109 GCA_031405995.1 Acidobacteriota bacterium | reverse complement strand
TTCGCGGTCCGCTGCGCCGCCTGCCACGCGGCCGAGGCGATCGCGCAGCTCATCCGGGACGCGCCGGATCGGCGCGCCAAGATGCGCGCGATTGACGCGCTGCTCGTGAGCCACGGCGACCCGAGTCCGGCCGAAACCCGGCAGATTCTGGCCTTCCTCGAGGACCTCGCCTCCCGATAGCGTTATCCTGTGAGAGTCGTCATGACGGTTCGATTCCTCACGTGCGCGGTCGCTGGCCTTGTGGCGGCGCCGCTCCCGTGGCCGCAGTCGCCGGCGCCGCCGAAGCCCGAGCCGACCGTCGCGATCGAGTTCTTCGTGCTCGGGCCGGATCGGCTGTCGGTGCGCGACCTCAGAACCGACGAAGTCACGATTCGGATCGACGGACGCCCGCGCGGCATCCGGTCGCTGAAACTCATGACGCCCGCGGACGTGCCGCCCGCCGACCCGCTGCAGCCGATCGTGAGCCCGCCACCGCCGCCGTTCGGCTCCAACACCGGCGTCGACGGCCGGGCATTCATCCTCGTCATCGACGACGAGTCGTTCCGGCCGGGACGCGAGCGGCCGCTGCGCGGTGCAGTGGGGCGCCTGCTGGGATCCCTGTCGGCCCGCGACCGCGTGTCGCTGGTGACGGTGCCGCACGGCGGCGTCAAGACGGACTTCACGACGAACCACGACCGGATCGCGGAGCTGCTCTCCCAGGTCACCGGCCACGGGCCGCAGGCCGAGACCGGGCGGGATGGCGCGTGCCGCACCCGCTTTGTGCTCGAGAGCCTCGACGGCATGCTGACGAGCCTCGGCGGCGGCGAGGGTCCGACGATCGTGCTCTTCGTGTCGGCGGGTCTCTTCGCGCCGCGACGCGACGCGCCGGCGTTCGCGGCGCCGGGCGTCTGCGAGCTGACCGTGCAACTGTTCCAACGCGTCGGCAGCGCCGCGGCGCAGGCCCGCGCGCACTTCTTCATCATCCAGCCGGACGAGCAGCTCGCGCTGGCGCGCCCGATCAACGACAGCATCGCCGGGTCCGGATTTTCAGGATCGGAGAACCCGATCATTGGCCTCGAACATCTCGCGGGCGTGACGTCAGGGCGCCGGATCACGCTCTCGACGGCCGCGGGTGAGGCGGCGCTGGCGCCAATCGCGCGTGAGACCGCCGCCTACTACACCGCGGTCATCGACACGACCGACGCGGACTTCGACGGTCTCAGCCGCGGCGCCGACGTGCGCGTCTCGCGCGGCGGCGTCGAGGTGCGCGCCAGGCCGCAACTGTATTTTCCCAAGATCAGCGCGAACGCGATCCGGCCGGCCGCCAAGTCCCCGCAGGACATGATCCGTGAGTCACGGTCCTTCCGGGATCTCCCGCTGCGGGTCACCGGCTACGTGTCGGCAGGGAGCGGCGATGGGCGCTTGCGGATTCTCGCGGTCGCCGAGCCGGTCGAGCCGTCCGTCGCGTTGACGGCGTTCGCCGCGGCGGTCTTCGACGCGCAGGGGCGCCTGGTCGGCCAGTCCACGGCCACGGGCGCCGACCTCGCGGCGTCGCCGGTGCTCTCGGCGTTCAACGTCGCCGCCGGCCTGTATCGGTTGCGTGTCGCCGCCGTGGATGCGGCCGGACGCACGGGGACGGCCGACGTTGAAGTCACGGCCGAACTGGTCCAGGCCGGTCCGCTCAACCTGAGCTCGCTCGTGGTGGGCCTCTCGCGCGGGGGCACGTTCCAGCCGCGGCTGCAGTTCACGACCGAGCCGGTGGCGCTCGGGTATCTCGATATCTACGGCGGCGCGCCGGGCGCCGCGGTCTACGCCATGCTCGAGCTGTCGACGTCGCTCAACGGGCCGGCGATTCTGACGACGCGCCTGGCCATCGAGGCGACCAGCGATCCCGGTCGATTCTCGGCCACCGGCGCCATCCCGCTCGCCTCGCTCCCGGCCGGCGACTACGTCATCCGGGCCATCGTCGGCGTCGAAGGTCAGCCGTCGGGCCGGGTCGTGCGGACGATAAGAAAGTCATAAGGGGTCGTACCTGTTTTCCACAGATTCGGCCTGATCGGTGCCAAGGGTCCGACCGAGGACCCCTGGCACCGATCAGGCCGAATCTGTGGAAAACAGGTACGACCCCTT
>JANOGJ010000838.1:0-3111 GCA_031405995.1 Acidobacteriota bacterium | reverse complement strand
GGGCGTTCTTCAGCACTTCCTGAATCGCGCGAACGAGATCGGCCGCGGCCTGCGTCTTAATGACGTACCCGCGCAGGCCGTTGCGAAACGCCTCCAGGACGTAGTGGTCCTCCGTGTACATCGTCAGGAGGATGGACTTGGTCTTGGGCGATTCCCGCTGGATTTGGAGCGAGGCGTCGAGGCCGTTCAAGAGCGGCATGACGAAATCCAGTACCGCCACGTCTGGGCGGAGCCGCTCCGCCAGTTGCACCGCCTCGTGGCCATCGGCGGCCTCGCCGACGACGTCGAACCCCTCGCGTTCGAGCAGGAGCCTGAGCCCCTGGCGCACGATCTGGTGGTCGTCGACGAGTAACACCGAGACGGGCATGAGGTCAGGACTCCAGCGGGACTTCGAACTCGACGGTCGTGCCCTTCCCGGCGGTCGAGCGCACGGCGAACCTTCCTCCGACGGCGACGATCCGTTCGCGCATGCCCATCAGTCCGAGGCCCTGCGGTCCCACCCGTGAGAGCACGCCGTCGACGTCGAAGCCGATGCCGTCGTCCTTGATGCTGCCGCGCAGCCGATTGCCGGATCGTTCAAACTCGACCGTGGCGGTTCTGGCGCGCCCGTGCTTGCCGACGTTGGCGAGCGCCTCCTGGGCGACCCGGTACAGGGCGGTCTCCACGTCGGACGGCAGGCGCCCGCCGGTTGAGCCCTTCACGACGATCTTGACTCGCGCGCGGCGTGACACGCCCTCGGCGAGGAACTGGCAGGCGGGCACGAGACCGAGATCATCGAGGATCGTCGGACGGAGTTCGTACGCCAGCCGCCGCAACTGATCGTCGACCTGGTCGAGCAGCGTCCGCAGTTCTTCCATGCGGCGGCGTCCGAGGGGCGGCAACTCACCGGAAATCTCCGCGACGCGCAGGTAGACCGTCGCCAGCAACTGGCCGGCCTCGTCGTGCAGGCCATGCGCGATTCGCTTGGCTTTGTCTTCCAGATGGTTGTTGAGGTGGCGCAGGGCGGACTCGGCGTTGCGCCGGTCGGTGATATCCCGCGCGATGCCCTGCATGCCGACGGCCTGGCCGCCCTCGAAGATCGGCCGCGTGCTGATCTCGAGCAGCATGCGGCGGCCGTCGCGAGCCACCATCTCGACCTCACGGCGCTGGAGGTCGGCGAGGGCCATCTCGGCGCCGCTGCCCGCGGCGTGCGGCAGCATGACCTTGAGGTCGAGCAGGCGGGCTTCGTCTCGGGAGTAGCCGCTCAACCGCTCGCCCGCGTGGTTGATGGACGTCACCCGGCCGTTGAGGTCGGTCGTGAAGACAATATCGTTCGCGTTCTCGAACAACTCCCGGTACCGCTCCTCGCTTTCCTGCAGCGAGGCGTTTGCGGATCGAAATCCGCGATGCGTCATCTCGAACGGCGTCAGGACTTCGAGCAGCAACCGGCCGGCCGCGTCGAGATCGCGAGGGAGATGCGCACCGGCGTCGGGATCCAGCAGTGGCGCGGCCAGCCGATGGTGGAGGCCGACGACGTCGAGCACGCCGTAGCCGCGGCTGAGCATCTCGCGCCCGAACTCGTGCGCGGCGTGCAGCGCGCTCTCGTCGAACGTCCGCAGATAGGCTCGGAGGAAGGCCTCGTATTGGGCAAGCAGGGACGGATCGAACTGAACGTGCTCGTCTTCCCGGACAGGGTGGACGCTCACGCTAGCGCCGCCACTTTCGAACGACGACGGTCGTGCCCCGATCCGGACCGCAGGCGATGTCGAACTCGTCCGAGAGACGCTTCACACCGGGGAGGCCCATGCCGAGCCGGCCGCTGGTGGAGTAGCCATCGCAGAGGGCACGACGGATGTCCGCAATGCCTGGCCCGGAGTCCGAGGCCTTAATGAGGATGCCCACCCGCTGATTCTCCTCCACCACCTTGACCAGGATGTCACCAGGGGCCGCGTAGAGGAGGATGTTGCGGCCGAGCTCGGACACGATCGCCGTAATCATCGCGCGGTCGTTCAGCCCGAATCCGGCGCCGGTGGCCAGTTGCCGGCCTTGCCGGCGCGCTTCAATTAACCCGCGCTCGCACTCGATGTGGACGCGAACTTCAATAATGTCAGGCGCGAGCGCCGCGTTCGGGTCCGCGGCGGGTTCAACGAATCGGGCGGGAGGCGGGCGTCGCGCGTCCCGCGCATCGACCCGTCTCACGGCAAGCCGCAGGCCGGGGCGCTTGCGCGCAAGGTCGGATCGCTGGGGATCTGCCATTCGATTCTGCTCCAGACACCTCTGCCGGAACTGCCGAACCGGAGGCGAACCCCAAGTGCATCACGAGGTACGCCCGCCCGTCAACAACGAATGGCTCTCCAGACGGCGCCGGCATCGACCGACAAATATGTAACGGAGGGCCGCGCGGCTCTTGGGCTGGACCGTTTTTCTGGTACGCTTGAGAAACCCCTGATCATCCGCATGGACCACAGTACCCAGCCCGGACAATCGTCATCTCCCGCCATGGCCGCAGGCGTCCCCATGCGGTTGACTCTGGATGACGGCACCGAGCTCGGAGGGATCGGCTGGGGCGCCGAGACGCCGGTCGCCGGCGAGGTGGTCTTCAATACGGGGATGGCCGGCTATCCCGAAGCGCTGACCGACCCGTCGTACGCGGGTCAGATTCTGGTCCTGACCTATCCGCTGATCGGCAACTACGGTGTGCCGGCTGATGAGCCGGCCGGGTCCGAGGACCGCACGTTCCAGTCGGACCGCGTCCAGGTGCAGGGCCTGGTGGTCCAGCGCCTGTCCGGCCACCACAGTCATCACCTGTCGTCACGCTCGCTCCACGAGTGGCTCGCCGGCCAGGCGATTCCGATCCTCTCGGGCATCGACACGCGCACGCTGACCATTCGGCTCCGCGAGCGGGGCACGATGCAAGGATGGCTCTATCCCGCGACGATGACGCTGGATCACGCGAAGCGCGTGAGCCGGAGCATCGAGATGCAGGCGGAAGTGTTTCAGCGCGTGGCGCCGTCGGCGACCAGGCGCTACGCCGGCGGCGACCTTCGCGTGCTGCTCGTGGACGTCGGCGCCAAAGAGGGCATCGTCCATTGCTTGCGCACGCGCGGCGCAGCCGTCGTCCGCGCGCCGTGG
>JANOGJ010000061.1:0-6030 GCA_031405995.1 Acidobacteriota bacterium | reverse complement strand
GGCCGTAGGTGTCGTTGAATCGCTTGAAGTGATCCACGTCGCACACGGCGATCGCATAGGTGCCGCCGAGCTGCGCCATGAAGTAGTTGAACGCCCTGCGGCCGGGCAGCCCCGTCAGCTCGTCGCGGTAGGCGATGTCATGCTCGTTGCCCAGCAGGGCGAACGCGAGGACAAGGCCCGCGGCGCCCGAGTACACGAAGAACGCCGACTCGGCCCGCTGGTTCAAGCCGAGGAACATCGCCACGAGGGCCCAGAACAATCCGTGTTCGATCCGGGTGCGCCGGCGGAAGGCCAGCGTCAACAGAGTGAGCGCGCCCGCCCCGAACGAGAGCTGCGCGCTCCACGGCAGCCCGCCCGCGGCGTCCGATCGTTCGGCCCAGCCAAGCAGCGCGCCCACGGCCTGGTCGTTCCCGGCCAGCCAGGGAATGCTCAGCACCTGGGCGACGATGATGCCGACCTTGGCGAGCCCATCGGGCGTCATGAGGCCGCGTTCCCGCAGGAAGGCGAAGACACTGAAGTCCAGCGGCAGGAGGACCATGACCGTTAGCGGCAGGAGGCGCGAATCGGCCGGCGGGCGCTCGAGCGCCACGACCGCCAGCACGATCGCCGCCACGCTGCAGAGCAACCGGGACTGGTCGTAGTACCAACTCAGAAACGCGGCGGCCGCCAGCGCGCCGAAGCAGAAGGTCGCGGCCGACGGCGCCACGGCGGTTCGCACCACCTCGTCCTGCTGCACGACCCACACGCAGCAGAGCAGTACGCCGCCCGGGACGAGCAGATGGGCGAGAAATCGGAGTGCGGCTCCCTGGCGTTCCATCAGATCGAACGTCGGGGAAGCCTGATCTTTCTATCACGGTTCCGACGGTTTCACCGGTCCCGCGCAGGCATTGTTGCCTGACGAATCTGTCGCGCACACGCGGAGTGTCGCGCGGTCCAGTCCGGGCAACATCGCCGGCAGGCTCACACGCCAGAGGTACTCGCCGTACCACTGCATCGACATGGTGGCTCTCGTCGGCACGCCCTTGACGGACGCCATCCACTCGACGCGGACGAAGCGCCATTCGGTCGCGAGGCTCGGGCTCTTGCGATCGTGCACGCGCGCGCGCACGAGCAGGCCGCCGCCGGGCGCGTCCGAAACGCCCACCATCGTGATCGACGGCGGCGCCGTATCCGGTTTCAGCCCCGTGCCCATGAACACGCGCTCTTGGACCGCGGTGTCGTGCTCGCCCTGCGCCTGAATCACATCCATCCGGCCATCGCCATCGAGGTCGGCCAGCGCCAGGCCGAGCGTGCCGGGTGTCGCGGCGCCTTCGAACACGTCCTTGGCGAGCGTGAGGTGGCCTTTGCCGTCATTAATAAGGAGGCGATCCGGGCCGCTGAGCGAACCGATGAGGAAGTCCGCGTCGCCGTCCGAGTCGTAGTCGAGGAATGCGACCACGTTGTCGTCCTCGCCGATGTTGTGCTCGTTGGGCCACCAGCGGGTCGTCGCGTCGCGGAAGCGGCCGCGGCCGTCGTTCCGAAACACGTGCTCGCGGCGGCTCGCGCTCCGTTCGTCCACGATCTCGCCGTCGTTCTGCGTCACCAGGTCGAGGAACCCGTCGCCGTCGAGGTCCATCGCCTCGAACTCGTAGTTGTTCGTGTAGGCGGGCATCACGCGCGTTTCGTCGGCGAACACTCCGGTGCCGTCGTTCCGGAACAGGCTGCTGCCGGCGCAGCGCTTGCACGAAATCAGCAGGTCGAGGTCGTAGTCGTTGTCCACGTCGGCGAGTTCGAGATCCCACGAGAACCGGACGAGCAAGGCCGGCATGCGCTTCTCGGTGCCGTCCGTGAAGCGACCGGTCCCGTCGTTGAGCCACAGCCGGGTCCGGCCGCCATCGTTCGACATGTTGTTGCCGGAGCCCCAGTCGGCGAGCACGAGGTCGAGGTCGCCGTCGCCGTCCACATCGCCCGGCTCGACGTCGCCGACGCTCAGCGGTATCTGCGGCAGGTGCGTCGACGTCACTTCCCTGAACGCGCCCTTGCCCGTGCCGACGAACAGGCGGCTCTGCGTCTGGAAGGTCGTGCCGACGATGATGTCGACGAGGCCGTCGCCGGTGAGGTCTCGAGCCTTGATCACGCGCGTGAGGCTCAGTGTCGGACCGAAGACCTCGGCCGTGCGCTCGACGAACTTCTTGCCCGGTCCCATGTTGAAGAACACGCGATTGGGTTCCGGCTTGCCCGGATCCGAGTAGTTGCCGCCGTTGGCGAAGAGTAGGTCCGGCCGGCCGTCCTGGTCGAGATCGGCCACTTCGACCTTGTTGGTCCACTCCCGGGTCTCGCCGATGGTCTCGGCGGTCGCCTCGACCCAGAGGCGGGTCGGCAGGGGGCCGGCCTGGGCGAACGACAGGAGAAGACTCACGGCGAGCGCTACGCGTGGTGTCGAGGGCATGCGGGGCATTCTTTCATGGCGCCGGGTCTAAAGACCCGGCCTCCATTTGGTCCGATGGAGGCCGGACCTTCAGGTCCGGCAGTACGCTATATTGTCTTTCCCCAGTGTCACTTTTTGAAGGAGGACGTATGCGTTTGGTTCACGGATTGGTTTGCGCGGTCGCCGTCGCGCTCGTCGCGCCGACGGTCATTGCACAGGATGCGGGAGACAAGGATCGCGTTGTCGCCGGCGGCGGCATCAAGGCCGCCGGTTGGATGGCGAAAATCGACGCGGCGGCCGCCGGGAAGGGCGCCAAGATCGAGGACTCGAAGTTCGTGCAGCAGGGTTCGGACTTCGTGCTCAACATCGGCCCGGCCGCAATCTATTGGAATCCCAAGAACGTCGCCAAAGGCGACTACACGGTGAAGGCGACGATCAAGAACCTGAAGTCGAACGCTGGCCATCCGCATTCGGCAGGCATCTTCATTGGCGGCCAGAATCTCACGGACGATGCGACAGCGACGGTCACGTACTGCGTCGCGTACACCAACGGCGCGGCGCTCGTCCGCCAGCTCAACGGACCGAAGCCGACGACCATCTTCGGCGGCACTCGTCCACCCACCATCCTTCCGGCGATCCATCCGGAGGGTCCGGACGGGGCGACGAACGAGATCGCCTGGACGGTGAAGGGCGGCATCGCGACGTGCTCGATGAACGGCACCGTGATCGCGACGGTCGAAGCCGGCAAGATGGCGTCGACCGACGGCATCTTCGGCATCCGCGTCACGCACAACGTCGACCTGACGGTGACCGGGTTCGGCGTCGGCAAGTAAGCGCTTTAAGAAACCGCTTCGCCCGGCTGATCGCCGGGCGGAGCGGGTCGCTCCACGCTCCCGACAGACACCGGCCCTCGGGGCCGCCGGCGCCAAAGAACGGCGAAAAGCGGGGCCCCGACGCACAGCGCCACTGCTCCAATCCACCAGGACTCCTGAAAGCCCGCCACCGTCTCAGCCTGCGGCTCGCCGCGAATCAGATAGTCGCCGGCGGCGATCGCCCACACCAGTCCGTTGTTCGTCGCGTGCATGACGATCGGCAGCCACAGCGTCCCGGTCTCGAGAAACACGACGGCCGTGACGACGCCAAAAATAAAGCTGCCCAGGACGTCCGTGTGAAGGATGGCAAAGATCAGCGATGAGAGGATGACGGCGGTCCTCGCCTTGCGGCGAACCGCGATCGAGGTCAACACGAGTCCGCGAAAGAACGCCTCCTCGACCACCGGCGCGCCGATGACCAGCAGCAGGAACAGAAGAGCGTTGGTCAGCCCGGGCGACACGCCGCTCGAGGAAATCAGGAGCGTCGGGTCGCGCACCAACCATTCGCCGAAGTCCGGCGCCAGATACATGAGCGGAAGGAACAGCGCGTACAACGACGCGATCCCGACGCCGAGGAGCGCCGTCCCCATCCCGATCGCCCATCGCGTGCCGCGCGCGGTGGAGCCCGAGAAGAGGTCGGTCAACGACTCTCCGCGACGCGCCAACCCCCATGCGACGAGTGCGATCAGAATGAGATAGCCCTGGAGCCCGATCACCGCTTCGGGCAGGCGCAGGCTGGGCCGCGCGGTCACCCATTCCGGCCAGACGATCGACCCGATCACCAGCGCGGCGATCTGGGATCCCGCGAAGTAGGCGAACAGGACGCGACCGCGGAACCGGTGGACGATCACCCGGTTCGTGCCACCCGCGGCGCCCGGCGCTTCCGCGCGCGCGCGCGGCCGATGACCGGCTCGAGCGGGAGTCCGTCGCCGGTGATGAGCGGCTGCGTGGGATCGGCGAGCAGGTCGAAGATGTGACCCTGACGCGTGCGGAGGAACAGGCCGCGGCCGTCGGTGAGCAGCCGCAAATCGCCCGCGTCATCCAGCGTCTCGGACAGCCGGCGCCGGAAGTACTCGCGAAGCGCGTCCATCATCTGGCGGAGCACTGCCGGTGTGAACCCGCGCCGGCGGAGCCCGCCAAGCGCCACGAGCTCGAGGACGTCGACCGGCGTGTAGCGGCGCTCGGTGAAACCGCCCGCGCTCGTCCGCCTCGGCGACATCGCGGACGGAAAGACGCGCGTCGTGTCCCACCCCTGGAGCTGCTTGGAGGACAGGCCGGTCAGAGCGGCCACTTCGCGGGCGGAATAGCTTGTCTTGAGGCGCATTTGTTAGAACTTCGCCGCAATCATGTCCGATTGCCCGGCGCCGGCAAAGTCCTTGTCCGTAATCCCGCCCGAGCTGTGCGTGCTCCACACGACCCGCACCTTGCGGTAGCTGACCGTGAGGTCAGGATGGTGATCGGCGGCTTCGGCCTCGAACGCCAGCCGCGTCACGAACGCGATCGCGTCTGGGAACGTCGGGAACGTGTACTGCCGGACGAGCGCGTGGGCCTCGACGGCCCAGCCCGGCAGTCCGGCCAGTTTGGATTCGATGTCCTTGTCGGTGAGCTTCATGGGTCCGCCCTTTCAAATCGATTCGGCGTGATCATGGCAAACGCCTGATCGATTGTGCCATCGAGCAGTAAGGCCGCGATGATCTTCGCAGTGAGCGGCGCGAGCAGCACGCCGTTGCGATAGTGGCCCGTGGCCACGATCACGGACGGCGCGTCGCGGAGTGGCCCGATGACGGGCAGGCCGTCGGGCGCGGCCGGACGGAGGCCCACGCGCGCGGCGATGAGGGACGCCCGACGCGCGCCCGGCAACAGATCCCCCACGGCCGACGTCAGTTCCCGCAGGCCATCGGCCGTCACGTCCTCGTGGAAGCCGGCGTCCTCGACCGTCGCGCCGACGAGCAGCGATCCGTCCGGCCACGGCACTGCGTAGCAGCCCGGGCCCCAGACGACGCGCGCGGGTGGCTCGGCGTTGGGCCATCGCAAGTGCAGCAGTTGGCCTCGCACGGGGCGGATCGGCAGCGGCCGCGCGCCCGCGATCTTGATGCGGCCGGACCAGCTCCCGGCGGCCAGGATCACCGAGTCGGCCGTGTAGCGTCGATCGCCGGCGCGAACGACCGCGCCTGTCTTCTGCGGCGCGACCTCGGCTGCCTCGACCGGGCTTTCAAACACGGCGCCGGCAAGTCGCGCGCTCTGCACGAGCGCCGCGACGAGCGAGGCCACGCCGACCCATCCATGAGCGGGGTTGAAGAGACCGCCGCGCGCGGATGGCGCGACCGAGGGCTCGAATGATCTGAGCGCTTGCGGATCCAGCCATTCGGCCCGAACACCGGCGGCGTCGAGCCACGCCCGCGCCACCCGCAACCGCGACTCGTCGACGTCATCGAGCGCGACTTCGAGGGTGCCTGATCGCGCGTAATCGACGACGCGACCGCTGCGATCGCGGAGTCCCTCGACAAACTCGTCGAACAGCGCGAGGCTTCGCGTGCCCAGTTCGAGCAGCGGCGTGCGATCGTGGGCTTCGGCGTACGGCGCGAGGATCCCGGCCGAGGCCTGCGACGCGCCGCGACCGGGCGATCGCATGTCAAGGACGGTGACGGACGCACCCCGGCGGGCGAGCTCGTCGGCGATCGCCGCGCCGATGACACCTGCGCCCAGGACGAGGACATTCACAAGATAGAGAGTAGGAGGGGGTCGTACCTG
>JANOGJ010000744.1:0-6106 GCA_031405995.1 Acidobacteriota bacterium | reverse complement strand
GTTCGAACTTCGAAGTTCGAAGTTAGTTCTTGATAACCCCCATCCGCCTCAGCGCCTGCGTGGCGAGAGGCGCGGCGGCGGAGTCAGGATACTGCGTTCGGACGTACTGATAACTTTTTTCTGCCTGAGGCTTCTGGCCGAGCCGCTCGTAGCAGTCGCCCTGTCGGTAGTACGCGGTCGAGACCTCGTCCGAGTCCTTGTGCAGGGTAATGACCGCCGTGAACGCCACCAGCGCTTCCTTGGGCCGATTGAGGTTCATGTACGCCTCGCCCATGTTGAGTCGGGCGGCCGGCGCCTCGATCGAGTCCGGAAAACGCTTCAGCGCTTCCTCGTAGAGGCGAATGGCCTCCTCGTACTGATTGCCGGCGAACGCGCTCCAGGCGAGGTTGTAGTAGGTCGAGGGCGACGGCGGCAACGCGCCCATCGCCGGCGGCGGCTTCGCCGCGCCGCCCGGGTCCACCAGCGCGGCCGGATCGGTCACCGGGGGCTTGGAGAGCAGTTCGATCACCTGGCCGATGGCGGTCTGCTGCAGGCCCAAGGCCTCGCGAATCGCCGTCATCTCTTGATTGAGACGCGTGATCCGAATCGCGCTGTCCTTTTCGGTCTCGCCGAGGGCCTTCACGCTGCTCGAGACGCCGCCGATGGCCACGCCCTGATCGGCAAACCCCTTCCGCGTCTCGCCCGACTGAGCCTCGAAAGCGCTGTGGGTCGCCTTGAGCTGCTCGGCCAGGGTGTTGATCGAGAGCTGGAGCCGCTGCACCTGCTCCTGCAGCATGCGGAGGTCGGCGAACAGCTGCAGGTGCTCGCGGTTCTGCGCCGACGCGGTCGCCGCGGGAGCCGCCAGCGCCAGGGCGCAGAGAACAATAGACAGTCGTCTCATAAGAATCCTTACGCCGATGTTTCGGCGTCCTGGCCTACTTGGCGGTGAGCATGAAATGCGCCCGCCGGTTCTGCGACCACGACGACTCCTGGTGGCCCTGGTCGAACGGGAACTCCTTGCCGTACGTCACGGTCTTGAGCCGCTCGCCGTTGACGCCCAGCGACTGCAGGTAGTTCTTCGCGGCCAGCGCGCGGCGATCGCCCAGGGCCAGATTGTATTCGGGCGTGCCCCGCTCGTCACAATGTCCTTCGACCGTCACGACCCACGAGTTGTTGGTCTGCAGCACCGCGGCGTTGTCGCTCAGGGCCTTGCGCGCCGCCTCGTCGAGCGTGTCGCTGTCGTACTGAAAGAACACCGGCTTCAGCGGCGAGTTGTCGTTGATGTTCTCGACCGAGCCGGCCCCGATGGGGGAGCCCGTAACCGGTCCCGGACTGGAGACGACGGGCGGCGGAGCCTCGACTTGCCGCGTCGGTCCCGGCGCCGTGGCGGTCCCCGCTCCACCGGAGGTCACCGCGCCGGGGAACCGGGCGGCTCCCGGACCGGGCGTGGCCGGTGTGGGGTTCCCGCCACAGGCGGCAAGCGCCGCAACCGCCATCGTCGAAAGCCAGAGTCGCTTCATGGTGTGCCTCTCAGGAGCCGGTTACTTGCCGGGGGCCGGCGACCAGCTCGGATACGTGTTGTTTCCTGCGTCGGTCACGCGCCGCATGTTCTGACCCGTCGGATAGTCGATGATCGCGATCTGTTCCTTGCCCCACCGCGTCGTGACGAAGGCGATGTGCCGGCCGTTCGGCGCGATGGTCGGGCTCGTGTTCGAGCTCACGCCGTCGGTCAGGATCCGCGTCTGCATGGTGTCGAGATCGAGGACCGCGATGTCGTGGATGCGACCGGACTCCGTCACGAAGATAATAAAATTGAAGGGGGCCGGCGACCATCGTGGCGTGTCGGTCTTCAGCTCCGTGGCCGGAAGGCGCCGGAACCCCAGGCCGTCCGCCGCGTTCATGACGTAGATCTGATTGCTGCCGGCGCGGTCGGACGTGAAGGTGATCTGGTTGCCGCCGGGCGACCACGAGGGCACGGACTCCTGCGAGTCTTTCGTGTTCGGCGTCAGGTTGCGGAGGTCCGTGCCGTCGCGATTTACGATCCAGATGTCGTAATTGCCGCTGCCGGCGCGTGTCGACGCGAATGCCACCGTGGTCCCGTCGGGCGAGATGGCGGGAAACAGATTGTGCACGCGGTCATCGCCGGCCGCGGGCCGCATCGGGCGGCGCACTTCGAACAGACTCGCCAGGTACACATCGGGAAAGCCGGACACGTACGTCGTGTACGCGAGGATCTGGCCGTCCCTCGACCACGACGCGCCGAGGTTGAGCGATCGGTTCGCCGTGGCGGCGCGGGGATTCGCGCCGTCGTAGTCCATGAGGTAGATCTCCTTGCCCGCGCCGGCGTTTCCCGTCTGGCGGCCGGTCATGCGTGTGGCGGCGCGATCCGACGTGAACGCCAGCCGCGTGCGCGCCACGCCGTCCACACCCCGGATGGACTTGTGCATGTCATCCGCGATCGCATGCGCGCAGTACCGGATGTTCGCCAGCGTGCAGCCGTTGTACGACTGGCCCCACCCGACTTTGCCGGGCGTCCCCGTGCGCACGCTCACCATCCGCACCGCCACCGTCAGCGCCCCGCCCAGGTCCTGCACGGACCCGACCAGCACGTAGTCCGCGCCGAGCGCCGTCCAGCGCTCGATCGGCAGCGCCTCGGGCGTCGCCGCGACCGGCACCGACGCGGAGGTCTTGCGCGGGATGACGTAGAACTCGCGCTCGAACTCGAGGTCGAACGCCAACACGTCCGCGAGCGTCGTCGCCGCCTCGAGGAGCGACGCGTTGCCCCCGCTCGCCGAAAAATCCGGCAGGCCGATCTTCGGATGCGAGCCGGTGTTGCTCAGCACGACGTCGATCGTCTGGCCCTGAAACCCGGTGAGCGCGGTCGCGCTCGCGGCGAACAAGGCGAGGACAAGCACTCTTCGCATCGTTACCTCACGTACGGAAACGTCAACCGCACCTGGAGCGTCTCTTCCTTGTACTCCTGCGGCAACGGCGGCAGCACCAGGCCGTTGAAGGAGTTCCTCGCGTGATAGTCGAGCAGCGAGCTGGCCGACTGCACCGTCTTCAACTCCGTAAACGTCCCATCCCGCCGGATCGTGAACGTCAGGATCGTCGTCCCGCGCTCTTGCTGCACGTTTTTCCAGCGCGCGGTGATGCGGCGCTGCATCTCTTCGACGTACTCCTTGCAACAAAAGTCTGGGGCGACTTCGGGCGTCACGCCGCCCGCGCCGCCGCCACCGGCGAGTCCCGTGCCTTGCCCCGTCGCGCCCGTCTCGGCCCGCGCCGTGCCCGGCGTCACCTGCGCGCCCGTCGTTGGAGGCCGCGGTGGCGTCACACTCGGAGAGGTCGTCTCCGGCGCCGGTTTCGGCGGCGGTTTGGTCGTCTTGACCGCAGCCACTGCGGGCTCGGGCTTGGGCGATGACGGCCGCGCCGTCTCAGGCTTCGACGGCGCGGGAGCCGCCTGCTCGATGGGACGCGCGCCCGCGGCGTTCAGCCCCGTCGTCTTCGGCCCCGACGCGCCCAGGCTGATGGTCATCGCGATCGGCACGGCCGGACGCTCGGCGAACCAGTCCCGCGGGATCGCGAACAGCAGGAGCACGGCGCCCGCATGGACGGCGAGCGACCAGGCCATCACACGCCGGAGTCCGTCGGTCTCGACCCGGCCGAACGCGTACGCGAGAGGCCCCGTGTGCGTCATGGCGTTCTGTTGATCGCCGGCTGCGTCTGGATGGACACGCGATCGATGCCGCCTTCCATCAACCGGTCGAACACGCTGATGAGTTCTTCGAGCGAAATGCGGCCGTCGCCGGCGAGGATCACGTTCTGCTGCAATTGCCCTGACGTCGCCTGGCGAACCCGCTCCGGCAGGACGTCGAGCCCGATCGCCTCATCGCCGAGCCGCACCTTCTGGTCTCTCCTGAAGCTGAACGGCACGGAGATCGTCACGGGCTCGCTGATCGCCTTCGACTGGCGCGACTGCGGCAGTTGCACCGGGAACCCCTGCTGCATCATCGGCGCCGCGACCATGAAGATGACGAGCAGCACGAGCATCACGTCGATCATCGGGACGACGTTGATCTCGGCGAGCGACGTGGACACGCGCATCACGCGGGCGCGGCGTCCGCCCGTTCGGCTCGGCGGCTGCTGCATCGGCTCGAGTCGCGGCATCGCTAGGTGAAGTTCCTTTCCGCGATCGTGAGGAACTCCATCGAGAAATCCTCCATCTCGTTCGCGAAGGCTTTCACGCGGCTCGTGATGTCGTTGTAGAAGTAGACGGCCGGAATCGCCGCAAACAGCCCGGCGGCGGTGGCGACGAGCGCCTCCGCGATGCCGGGCGCGACCACGCCCAGGCTCGCGGACCCCGCGCCGGCAATACCCTGGAACGATCGCAGAATGCCCCACACGGTGCCGAACAGGCCGATGTACGGCGTGATCGACGCTGTCGTCGCGAGAAACGCCACGCGATGCTCGAGCTTGGCGATTTCCGTCGTTGTGGCGCGCAAGAGCGCTCGGTCCACCGCCTCCAGACTCCTCAGCGTTGGACGCGGCGCGGGGTCTCCCGGCTTGGGCTCGCCCTTCGCGCGGAGCTGCGCGTTCAGTTCGGCGTAGCCGGAGAGAAACAACCCGACGAGCGGACTCGCGGAGAGATTCGCGCACACCGATTGCACTTCGGAGAAGCGGCTGCTCTTGCGAAAGACCGCGAGGAACGCCGCGCTCTGGCTCGCGCCGATCCGCAGTTGCCGGCGCTTGAACACGATGATCCCCCACGATCCCGCCGAGAAGAGCAGCAGGATGAGCAGCACGGCCCACACCACGGGGTCGGCGTGAAGAATGAGCGAGACGATGTCAGTGGGCCGCGCCTCGGAGGAGGCGCTCGCGGTCTGACCCTGGAGGGCCAGGAGAAATCCGAGCGGGCGCAAAGACACCTCCACTAATTCGTGGTGATGCGCCGCTGGGAAACAGCGCGAACGTCAAAAGCGTAACACGCGACAGGAGGGCTGTCAAAGGTCTGATAGCATGGGAGTTCCGGTCGCGGACATGCTGCGCTTCCTTGGTGTGCGCCACTTGGCGGTGATCGACCAGCTCGAGGTGGAATTCGAGCCCGGCTTGAACGTCGTCACCGGCGAGACCGGCGCCGGCAAGTCCATGCTCGTCGAGGCGATCGACCTGCTCCTCGGCAGCCGCGCGAGCGCCGACCTCGTGCGCACCGGCGAACGCCTCGCCGCCATCCAGGCCATCTTCGACCGGCCCGACGGCCGTGAAGTCATCATCCGCCGCGAGATTTCCGCGCAAGGCCGCAGCCGCGCGTTCATCGACGACGCGCTCGCGACGTCGACGGCGCTGCGCGAGTTGGGCGCGACCCTTGTCGCGCTCCACGGCCAGCACGAGCATCAATCGCTTCTCGATCCGGCCGAGCACGTCGACTGGCTTGATGCCTTCGCCGAGTGCGACGCCGACCGCGATGGCGTGGCGTCGCTGCACGACGAGTGGCGGGCCGCCTCCGCCGCGCTCGACCGCACGGAACTTGACGATCGCGAGAAGCGCGCGCGAATCGAGATCGCATCCTTCCAGCTCCAGGAGATCGAGAAGGCCGCGCCCGCAGACGGCGAGGACGCGGCGCTGGCGTCGCGCCGGATCGTGCTCGCCAACGCCGATCGACTCAGCCGGCTGACGTCGGAGGCGTATGCCGCGCTCTACGACGGCGAGGGCGCCGCGCTCGGGGCGCTCGCGTCCGTGTGGAAGCGCATCGGCGAACTGGCGGTGCTCGACGAACGGTTCGCGCCATACCTGCGAGATCGTGAGGACGTGCAGGCCCGCCTCGGGGACCTGGCGTTCTTCCTCCGATCGTACGCGAGCGACCTCGACGCGTCTCCGGACGAGTTGCAGCGCGTCGAGGACCGCCTCGCGGCGCTCGAACGACTCAAGAAGAAACACGGGCCCACGCTCGCCGACGTGTTTGGGCGCGCCGAGACGCTGCGGACCGAACTGGCGGAACTCGACGCGAGTGACGAGCGCGTGGCGGCGCTCACCCAGCGCCGGCGCGAGGCCGCCGATCGATTCCTGACCGCCGCCCGCGCGCTGTCCCGGACGCGGACGAAAGCCGCGGGCGCACTGGCGCGCGCGCTGG
>JANOGJ010000712.1:0-2007 GCA_031405995.1 Acidobacteriota bacterium | reverse complement strand
GTTCGAAGCAATGCGCGTCGCCGCGTTGCTGCAGAAGATCGCGACGTCCGATCCGCGGGCGCTGCCGGCCCGCCAGGCCCTCGAACTGGCCACCCGTCGGGGCGCCGAGGCCCTCGGCATGGGCGATCGCATTGGCAGCCTCGAGCCGGGCAAGCAAGCCGATATCATCACCGTGACCATGGACGGCGCCCGGCAGACCCCGATGTTCGACCCGCTCTCGCACCTGGTCTACGTCTCGCGGGGGGCGGATGTCCGCACCACCATCGTGGCGGGGAGGGTCCTGATGCGCGACCGGCACGTTCTGACGCTCAGCCCGAAGGACGTCTTGAGAGATGCGCGGGCGATGGCCGAACGCGTGAGACTCGCGATCGCGCCGGGCGACGCCGGGAAAGCCGGCAAGCAGCCATGAGCCTCACGATCTTGATC
Organism: Acidobacteriota bacterium; assembly: GCA_031405995.1. Lineage (GTDB taxonomy): Bacteria > Acidobacteriota > Vicinamibacteria > Vicinamibacterales > SCN-69-37 > JANOGJ01. Next base: position 1,581 of record JANOGJ010000712.1, on the reverse strand, counting down.
GACGAAGCGCGGCTGACGGTGCGCGTGGAGGCGATCGCAGCCGAGATCCGGCGTGATTTCGGCGCGGGAACGCCGGTCCACCTCGTCGCCGTCCTGAAGGGCGCCTTCATGTTCCTGTCGGACCTCGTGCGTGCGATGGACGGCCCGGTGACGTGCGATTTCATCGCGGTCTCGAGCTACGGCTCCGGCTCGACATCGTCCGGCCAGGTCCGGCTGACCAAGGACCTGGACCGCAGCCTCGAAGGCCGCCATGTCGTCATCGTCGAGGACATCGTGGACACGGGGCTGACGCTGTCGTACCTGCAGGAGATTCTGATCGCGCGCGATCCGAAGTCGCTGAAGACCGCGTGCCTGCTGAGCAAGCCGTCGCGCCGGAAGGTGGACGTGAAGGTCGACTACATCGGCTTCACGATTGAGGACCGGTTCGTCGTCGGCTACGGGCTCGACTTCGACGAACAGTATCGCAACCTGCCGTACATCGGCGTGCTGGAAGGAGTCGGGTAAGGTGGCGGTGAGACGGTTCGGCCTCATCGGCGAAACGGAAGCTCGGACGATCGAGCGCGGATCGACCGTCGAGCTCGAGAAGGGCGGCCACGTGACACCGCTCGCCTGGGACACGCTCCGCGAGAAACAGGTCACCGTCGTGACGGCGGGCAGCGTCGACCCGGCGTTGCCGCCGGACCTGGCGCCCGTGTCGCCCGCGGTGCGAATCGCGATCGGGGCTGATCATACGGGCGTCGCGCTGAAGGCGGACCTGATCGCGCACTTGCGGAGGGCGGGGAAGGCCGTGACGGACCACGGCACGTCGGGAGCCGAGCCCGTCGATTATCCGGACGTGGCCGCGGCGGTCGGGAAGGCTGTGGCGCGTGGGGAGGCCGACGCCGGCATCGTGATCGACGGCGCGGGTCTGGGCTCGGCGATCGCGGCCAACAAGATCCGCGGCGTCCGCGCCGCGATGTGCACGACTCCGACGCTCGCCCGTTACGCGCGCGAGCACAACGGCGCGAATGTGCTGGCGCTCGGGTCGACGCTCCTGACCGCCGCGGAGGCGCGGGAGATGGTCGACGTGTGGCTGTCCACGCCGACCCGCGAGCCGCGCTATCTGCGCCGGCTGCTGAAGATCCGGCGGCTGGAAGACGCGTTCTGATGGACGTCCAGTCGGTCGATCTCGCGCGGCTCATCGCGATCGTCGCGGAAGAAGTGCGGGCGGCGGATCGCGCGCGGGGGAGCCGCTGCGCCTGTCATTCGGTCCTCGATGACTGCTGCCCCAACCGCCTGTCCGGCGTCATCGAGGCGGGCGCAGAATTATAGACAACTTACTATTGACCTTTTCGATATTTAAAGAATCAAAGTCTTGCACTAGATCATTGCACAATTTATCCTTCAAATGATTTGGTAGCAATTTCTCATCATCGTCCTTTTCAGGCTGAACATCAGCAGGTTGGAACTTTTTGTAAATATTTTGGAGTGCAATGAGGATTGTATGAGCTAAACTGTCCAGCTCAGTATCAATGTCTTGACTTATTGGAATCACAACATTATCAAGTGTCTCCATTTCGTTCTTGCCTTGCACTAACATTT
>JANOGJ010000703.1:0-2528 GCA_031405995.1 Acidobacteriota bacterium | reverse complement strand
GGTACAGCGCGCGCGATGACGAGTCCTTCAGGATCGCGTCGAGCACGGGCGCGTTGTAGCAGAGCGTCTTGCCGGACGCCGTCGGCGTGACGATGACGACGTGGCTGCCGGCGGCGACGTGCGCGATCGCCTCGGCCTGATGCGTGTAGAGATCGCTGACGCCGCGGGCGCGCAAGGCGGCCTGAAGTCTCGGATCGAGTGATTCCGGAAACGGCGCGTAGCGGGCGGCCGCGGCCGGCAGGCGCTTCACCGCCGTCACATGGGGATCGTCCTCACCCGCCCGCGTCGACGCCTCGTGCGACGCCACCAGCCGCGAGACGACCGCCTGCAGCGACTGGTCCTTGTCACCTTGCAGGGCGGGCAGCGAGATCATCCGGGAATCGTAGCGCCGGAGCAGGGGGCGATCAAGGGGCGAAACGCGAAACTGGCCCCTATACTTTTCCCATGAAGTGGCAGGACATGCGGCAGAGCGGCAACGTCGAAGACCGGCGCGGCCGCGGTGGCATGCGCTTCGGCGGCTTCGGCGGCGGAGGCTTTCGCGCCGGCGGCCTCGGCATCGGCGGCCTCGTCGTCCTCCTGATTCTGGGGTGGGCGACCGGGATGGATCCGATGACGTTGCTCGACCCAGGCGCTGGTTCTGGGATGGACGGCACGTCGGCGCCAACGGGCGTCCCGCCGACCGACGAGGGCGGCCGAATGGTCACCGGCGTGCTTGGCGACACCGAGGACACGTGGACCGAACTCTTCCAGCGCGAGGGCCAGCGCTATTCCGCTCCGGGACTCGTGTTGTTCACAAGTGAAGTGCAGTCGGCGTGTGGACTCAACTCGGCGGCCGTCGGACCGTTCTACTGTCCCGGTGATCGCAAGGTGTACATCGACCTCGCATTCTTCAGCGAGCTCGATCGGCGCTTCGGCGCGCCGGGAGACTTCGCCCAGGCGTACGTCATCGCGCACGAGGTCGGCCACCACGTGCAGCACTCGCTGGGTCTGCTCTCGGGCCAAGCGGGCCTCTCGCGGAGCGAGGCCAACCGCCAGTCCGTCCAGCAGGAGCTGCAGGCGGATTGCCTCGCCGGGATGTGGGGCCGCTCGGCCGCGGCGCGCGGCAAACTGGAAGCCGGCGATGTCGAAGAAGGACTTCGCGCGGCCGCAGCGATCGGCGACGACGTGCTTCAGCGCCGGTCGCAGGGCCGGGTCGCGCCGGAGTCGTTCACGCACGGATCGGCGGCCGATCGCGTGGCCGCCTTCCGTCGCGGCATGGACAGCACCGGACTTGCAGGGTGTCAGGTCGGCGGGCGCTAGTCCGCGCGCAGGCTCGACGCGGGATCAACCTTCGCCGCACGCAACGCAGGGATGAGCGCGGCCAGGCATCCGGCGGCGGCCAGCGTGACCGCCACGGCGCCGAGTGTCATCGGATCGGTCGCCGCCGTCTGGAACAGGAAACTCTCGATCGCGCGCGTGGCGAGCAAGGCGCCGCCGACACCCAGGATCGTGCCGACGCCGATGGGCAGCGCCGAATCACGCACCATCGTTTGCACGACCTGGTACGGCCTCGCGCCAAACGCCATGCGCACGCCGATCTCGGTGGTGCGACGCGTGACGGCGTAGGCCGTCATGCCGAAGACGCCGACGAGCGCGAGCGTCAGGCCGAGACCCCCGAGCAGGCCCAGCAGCACCGTGCGACGCCGCGGCGTGATCACCCGATCGCCAAACCAGTCGTCACCGGTGCGGATGCGCTCGACGAGCACGCGCGGCCCCACGCCCAGGGCCGCACGGCGCAGTTGATCGGCGAGTCCCCGCGTGTTCGCTGACGGCCGCAGGACGACCATCATCGCCGTGTTCAAGTCGAACTCCGTCGGCTCGAGCGGAAAGAAGACCTGAGACGGTGCATCGCCCGGTGTCGCCAACGGACCGCCATGCCGCAGGTCGGCGATGACCCCCAGCACGATCCAGGGCCGTGTGTCTTTGCCGGCGCGCGTAAACTCGCGGCCCACGGCCGCTCCTCCGGCGAAGGCCTTGCGCGCCGCAGTCTCGTTGATCACCACGCCACGGAAGCCCGACGCGTAGTCCGCATCGCTCGGGAATCGGCCGTCCCGGAGCGTCGCGCCAATCGTCTCGAAGTAGCCCGGCGTCGCCTCGAACATCGTGCTGCCTTGGGACTTGCCCGCGACATTGATGCTGGAGAACGACGTCCCGCCGCCCAACGGAAAGTTGTCCACGATTCCCACCGACGACACGCCGGGAACCGTGCGAACCTGCCGCAGGAACTCGTCGTAGTACGCCTTGTGCGCGCTCGGGTCGCGATCGAGCGGCAGCACGTCCATCGTGAGCAGGCCATTTGGATTGAAGCCGAGATCCACGGCCGAGATGCGCATGAAGCTCCGAATCATCAGGCCGGCTCCAGCGACCAGGATCACGGCGAGCGCCAATTCAGCGGCAATGAGCACCTGACTCCCGCGCCGCGAGAGCGAGGACCCACGCTGACGTCCCCCACGGGCGAGGACCGTTCCAAGCCGGACGCGCGACAGGCG
>JANOGJ010000694.1:0-1525 GCA_031405995.1 Acidobacteriota bacterium | reverse complement strand
GACCCGCATCAGCCAGGCCTCGGGACGTTTTTCGGTGGCGATCGCGTGCCTGATACCATCGATATCGAGCCGGCCATGGGCGCCGGGACCGACGCCGGCATATTCCTCGCCGCGCCAATAGACCAGATTGTGCTTGCACTCGGCGCCTGCCACTCGTACAGGACGATGGTAGACAGCAGCATGCGCTCACCCGCTTCGACGGCGCTGCGCATTTGCGGCGCGGACCGACGCCGGCCGGTGAGGGCGTCGACGAGCACGGACGTGTCCAGGTGAATCATCGGCGGCTGCGTCCGAGCCCGGCCGCGCGGCGCGAGGCGCGAATCTCGCGCAGTTCGGCGTCGACGGCCCGGGACGGCCGCGTCGGCGGACGCGCGGCCAGCTCATCGAGCACGCGCAGCATCTGCGCGCGCTCGCGGGCACTCAGACGTCCGATGCGCTCGGCATAGTCCGCGATGGCGTCACGCACGACGGCGCTCTGCGGCCGCCGAAGCCGTTCGGCCGACCGGCGCAGCGTGGACACGGTCTCGGCGTCGAGGGTGAACGTCACCTTGACCATACTGATACCATACCACCATATGAAGCGAAGAATCCCCTCGTAAACGATGAGCGCGTGAACGGTGAACGCGTGAACGGAGGTCCGGATCACCCCGGAATGAGCCGCTCGACATTGCCCAGCTCCGCGTCCGTGAGCCCAAAGAAGCCTACGCCGACGATGTCACCCGCCCCGGCGAAAAGGCCAATGCGATCCTGCCGCTTCCCCACGCCGCTTGTGGCTCGCCACAACGAGGATTATGGCGGCCACGACCTTGGAATCCCGATCAGCCTTGATTTCCAGGGCCTTGAACGGCGTTTGCGCAAACCACAGATATGGTGACGCGAGCGTGGCCTCAGACGTCTGAAACGAAAGCGGCACATAGTCATCGTCAGCGACGAGCCGGCCACCCGAATCGGCTACAGACCCCGTGACCTTCAGGAGCATTGGCTTCTCTCGGCATGCGCGCCGAGCGCGTCGAGCGCGGCCGTCCGCTCGTCGTCCGGCAACTGCGCGGCCGCGTGGGCCAGCGACCGGCGAATTCGCGCCAGGCCCGCGCGGCGCATCGCGCTGCCCTTCAGCAACGCTCGCCACGCCTCGTCCGACAGGCGGCAAAGATCGAGCAGCCGCGGAAACGTCAGGCCCTCGCGCGGCTGCCACGCCGGATCGTCCGACGTCGCTGCGCGGCGATTCCACGGACAGACGTCCTGGCAGATATCGCAGCCGTACACCTGCTGCCGGATCGCCGGCCGCAACGCCTCCTCGACCGGGCCGCGCTTCTCGATGGTGAGATACGACAGGCAGCGCGTCGCGTCCACGACGTACGGCTCGACGATCGCCCCCGTCGGGCACGCGTCGAGACACCGCGTGCACGATCCGCACTGATCGGTGGCAGGCGCGTCGGGCGGCAGATCGAGATTGGTCACGATCTCGGCGAGGAAGATCCAGGATCCGAGCTGCGGGTTGATCACGCACGTGTTCTTGCCGATCCAG
>JANOGJ010000669.1:0-3012 GCA_031405995.1 Acidobacteriota bacterium | reverse complement strand
GCTTGTTGACGCGCTCGCCGTTGTTCACCCTGTGCGCGGTGCTGTCCCTGGCCATTGGGATTGGCGCCAACACGGCTATCTTCACAGTGGCCAACGCCCTGCTCCTCGCCCCCACGCGCGGCGTGATGGAGATGAACCGGCTCGTGGACATCGGCCGGACGACCGACGGCCGGGGTTTCGACACGGTGTCCTACCTCACCTATGCCGACTTCCGGTCGGACAACCCGGTGTTCGAGAACCTGTTTGCCCTCCGGCTGGAGCCGGGTGCGATGAGCCTCGGTGGCGACCAGGGCGCCGAGGTGGCGTATGGCGAGCAGGTCAGCGCGAGCTACTTCGACGTCCTCGGCTTCGCGGCGTCGGCCGGCACTTTCTTCCGGACCGGCGAGGAGAACCTGTCCACGCCCCTTCGAACAGTGGTGCTCAGCCATGCGTACTGGCAGCGGCGTTTCGGGGCCAGTCCATCGGCCGTGGGCCAGTCGATCGTCCTGAATGGCGCGGCGTTCACGATCGCCGGCGTGGCCCCGGCCGGGTTTCACGGCACGACGGTGTTGTCGCCGGACCTCTGGCTGCCGGTGACGGCCTACGTGCGCGGATTGCCGGACGAGACGGCGTTACGCGGGCGGCGGAACCAGTCGTACACGATGACCGCGCGACTCAAGCCCGGCGTCTCAATCGAACAGGCGCAGGCGTACGCGACGACGTTCATGCGACGCCTCGAGGAGCAGTATCCGGAGGCGTACCGGCGGAAGGGCCTGGTCGTGGTGCCGGCCAGCCGCCTGCCCGGCATCGCGGGCGATTTCGTGACGCCGTTTCTCGCGGCGCTCATGGGCGTGGTGGGCCTCGTACTGCTCGTGGCGTGCACGAACCTGGCGGGCCTCATGCTCGCGCGCGCGACATCGCGCTCGCGGGAAATCGCAGTCCGGCTGGCCCTGGGCGCCTCACGCGGGTCGATCGCAGGGCTGCTCATCACGGAGAGCCTCGTGCTTTTTGGCGCGGGCGCGATCGCCGGACTTGGCGTGGCGCGGGCACTCGTCGCCCTCATGACCACCGCGCTCGGCGCGGTGCCCATGCCGATCATGCTCGACCTCGCCCTCGACTGGCGTGTCGCCCTGTTCACGGCCGGCCTCGCGCTGACGACCGGCATCCTGACGGGGCTGGCCCCGGCGCTGCAAAGCACGCGCGCGAATCTCGTCCCCGATCTCAAGGCCGACAGCAGCGCCCCGAAGACCCAGCGCCTGCGTCACGCGTTCGTGACCATGCAGATGGCATTCTGCCTCGTGCTCATCGTCATGGCGGGGTTGTTCCTCCGCGCGCTCGGCAAGGCGACGGACGTCGACCCGGGCTTTGACGTGGCGGCGATCGACGTGGCGACCGTGGATCTCCGACACGCCGGCTACCCGGACGCGCGGATGGCGGCGGTCGCCGAGGAGATCAGCGCCCGTCTGGCCGCGCTGCCCGGCGTGGCGGCCGTGGGCACCGCCGCGATGATCCCTCTCGAGGGCAGCGGCATGGGACTCGGCGGCCTGCGCCCGGCCGGCGCGACGGACCCGGCGGCCGAAGTGGACACGGACTGGAACATCATCTCGCCGGGCTATTTGCCGGCGATCGGCGTGCCGATTCTGCGCGGCCGGAACTTCACCGCGGCCGATCGCGACGGCGCACCGCGCGTGGCCATCGTCAACGAGCACTTCGCCGGCGCGGCCTGGCCCAATCAGGATCCGGTGGGCCGCGTGCTCGAGAACGGCGACTTCCGCCCCGGCCGCGAATCCACGATCGAGCGCATCACGGTCGTCGGCGTCACCAGAGACGTGAAGTACCGCTGGCTCGGCGAGGCGCCACGGCCGTTCATCTACGTGGCCGCGAGTCAGAACAACGAGCCGCGGGCGCACTTCTTCATTCGTCGGCGCGATCAGGCGGCGGTCACCTTGACGGCCGGGGTGCGGCAGACGCTCAAGGCGTACGACGCCAACCTGCCGCTCGTGCGGATGCAGTCGCTCCAGAGCTACGCCGACCTCGGCTTGCTGCCGCAGAGACTGGCCGGGTCGATTGCCGGATCGCTCGGCGGCGTGGCCCTCTTGCTGGCGGCGATCGGCCTGTACGGCGTGACGGCATTTGCGGTCGCGAGCCGCTCGCGCGAGATCGGCATCCGCATGGCGCTCGGCGCGAACCCGCAACGCGTCGTCCGCCTGATGCTCGGCATGGGGCTGCGGCTCGTGGCGATCGGCGGGACGATCGGCCTCGCCACGGCTATTGGCGCCGCCCACCTCGTGAGGGGGCTGCTCTTCGGCGTCTCGCCGCTCGACCCGACCGCCTACGTCGCGACGGCCGGCCTGCTCGGCGGTGTCGCGCTCATCGCGACCTACCTCCCGGCGCGCCGGGCCGCGAGCGTCGATCCGTTGATTGCGTTGCGAACCGAATGACGTACCTGGCGTACCCGTTGTCTAAATTTAGGCCGCTTCTTCGGCCTCGAAGCGCCCGGAGCGCGGCACTTTCAAATCCCGGACGAGGCCCACGGCACTCAGCACCTTCAAGGTGATCCAGCTCTGATCGAATTCGTACCACTTGAGGCCGTGGCGCGCCGACACGGGGTGCGCGTGATGGTTGTTGTGCCAGCCCTCACCGAACGTGATGAGCGCGACCCACCAGTTGTTGCGCGAGTCGTCGCGCGTCTCGAAGCGGCGGCTGCCCCACATGTGCGTCGCCGAGTTCACGAGCCACGTCGAGTGCAGCCCGAACGTCACGCGGAGGAACACCGCCCACAGGACGAGGGGCCACCCGCCGAAGTACGCGAGGATCAGGCCGAGCGTCCAGAGCGGCACGTAGTGGTACCGGCTGAGCCAGCGATAGAACGGTTCGGCGGCCAGGTCGGGCGCGTACTTCGCCATCATCTTCGTGTCGTTGTGGTGCGTGTCGCCGAAGAGGATCCAGCCCATGTGCGCCCAGAAGCCGCCCTCGCGCGGCGAATGCGGATCGCCCGGCACGTCGGAGTGCTGATGGTGCTTGCGGTGGGTC
>JANOGJ010000668.1:0-2175 GCA_031405995.1 Acidobacteriota bacterium | reverse complement strand
GCGAGCACGGCGAACGTGCTCGTGTGCGACAGGAATGCGGCGGCCGCGAGGCCGGTCAGCAGCACGAGCGGGCCGCGCCTGCGGCTCGAGGTCAGATTCGCGGCCGAGACCAGCGCGAAGCCCGCCACCGCCTGCGCGAACGCGTTCGTCAGGTTGCCCGTCGCGATGACCAGGAAACCGACGGGCAGCAGGTGATACGCCGCCACCGCGCCAACCGCCCCGATCTCGTCGTCGTGCCACCGCAGGACCAGCCGGTAGAGGAGGGCCGCGGCGCCGGCGTTCGCCACCACGACGACCAGGCGCAGCAGCGCGGCGTTCTCGAGCGCGGATCGCGTGAACTGCGCGAACGGCGCGCTCGTGATGTAGAGCCCGATCGGATACGGGAACTCGTAACCGCCCGGCGCGATCGAGGTGAAGAGGTACCGGCCCGCCAGGACATCCTGAAACCGGTGCGCCTGGAAAATGGCGTCGCCGAGTGGCATGTCCGGGTGAGACAGCAGAAGGAGTTGGATCGCGGCGCCCGCGAACGTGATGACCACCGCGACCCGCGCACCGGGGTGGCGTCGCGGCAGCGCCACGATCGCGATGGCGGCCGCGATCGCCGCGCCGAGGAGGGCCGGCTTCAGGGGCAGGCCGGCATACGGGCCGAGGCCGTGCGTGGAGACGAGCCCGACCGCGAGCGCCGCGAACACGACGAGCGACAACGCGACGCTGGTCGTGAGCGCGAGCCCTCCAGCGAGGCCGCCGGCGACGGCGCCGAGGATGATCGCCGTCCGACGACTCGCGGTTCTCGGCCACCGGCCGTCGGGCTCCACGCGAATCCAGTCGATCTGCGCGCCGAGCTCCCGCCGATCCGCCGCGCCCGGTACGAAGGTCGGCGAGACGACGAAGCTCACTCGCGCGCCGGCGTCGCCGTCCGGCCGCGCGGGAATCAGGACCTGGAATTCGGTGAAGCCGCCGGCGGGCAGCACCGCGCGCGCCGGGACTCCACCGTCGGCGCCGCCGACGATGTCCGGCTGGCTGCCATCGGGCCGCGCCGCGGCCGCACGCACCGTCACACGCCACGACGTCCGCCGATCGAGACCGGGCAGCGAGAGGCCGAACGCGCCGCGCGTCCACGCGAACGTCAGTCCCTCGTCGGTGTGCTCGATCGCATGGAAGCCGCTGGCGACGCCGGACGGCGGGTCGGCGCCGAAGTCGATGGTGAACGACGACTGGAACGGGAACAACACCCACGTGGCGCCGAGACTGAGGACGACTCCGGCTCCGGCGAGGGCGACGGTGCGTAGCAGCCGGCGCAGGAACGAGTTCACGACGCGTCTCGCGCCCGGGCGTAGACGGCGTCGTAGGCGGCCCGCACCGCCGCAGCCCCGAAGTGCCGCTGCACGAGGTCGAGCGTGCCGGGGCGCACGCGACCGGGCCGCGCCATCGTCTCCGCGATGGCCGTGGCCAGCCCGTCCACGTTTCGCCGCGGCACCACGAGGACGTCGTCGCCGAACATCTCGTGGAGCTCGAGCCCGCCGGGGTGATCGGCCGACAGCACCGGCGTGCCGGACGCCAGCGCCTCGACGGCGACGGTCGGCAGCGCCTCGAGCAGCGACGGCAGCACAAAGGCGTCGGCGACCGCGGCGTAGCGGGCGATGGCGTCGTTCGGGAGCAGGCCGGTGAATGTGACCCTGGCGGCGACGCCCGCCTCACGCGCCTGCGCTTCCAGCTCCTGCCGGAGCGGGCCCGTGCCGCAAATGACGAGACGGACGTCGTTCCTCCCGCGCGCGGCCTTGGCGAACGCGTCGATGAGGTATCGCTGACCGGCCAGCTCATGAAGGCGCTTGACGTTCAGCAGCACCAGCGGCTCGGTGATGCCGAGTTCCGCGCGCCACGCGGCGCGGGTGCGGTCGTCTACCGGAGCGAAGGCGCGGCCGACGGCAGGGTAGACCACCGCGAGGCCCTCGCGGTCGAGACCGAGCGACCGGGCGCGCTCGAGCAGCCGCCGGCTGTAGAACGTGACCTGGCCGGCGTGCCGGTACGCGCGGGTGAACGGATCGAAGGGCCAGCGCCGGCGGTAGTGCCAGATCTCGGTGCCGTAGAGCGTCAGCACGTACGGCAATCGCCGGCGCTTCGCCCACGCGGCCGCCACCTCGATGATGAGTCCGTTGCTGTGGAGGTGCAGCAGGT
>JANOGJ010000665.1:0-6837 GCA_031405995.1 Acidobacteriota bacterium | reverse complement strand
CGATTCGCCCCGGCGTGCCGTCGGCGCCCGGCCGCCTGCCGGGCTCGCCGCCGCCGCGCCCGATGTTCCGTCCGGCGGGCCCGCGCCCGAAGTTCACGCGGCGCGACGACCGGCCGATCGTGCCGATGGCCCTGGAAGCGCCTCCGCCGATCACCAAGCTCATCACGCTCGCCGAAGGCATGACCGTCAAGGACCTGGCCGACAAGCTCGAGGTCAAGAGCAAGGACGTGCTGAAGAAGCTCATGGACCGCCGGATGATGCTGACGATCAACACGACGCTCGACACGGAGACCGCGCAGATGATCTCACGCGACTTCGGCGCCGAAGTGCTCATGCGCAGCTTCGAAGAGGAGCTGACGGAGGTCGAGACCGAGGCGTCGAACCCGGAGGACCGGGCGACGCGCGCCCCGGTCGTGACCGTCATGGGCCACGTCGACCACGGCAAGACGACGCTCCTCGACGCGATTCGCGAGACGAAGGTCGCCGAGCGCGAGGCCGGCGGCATCACGCAGCACATCGGCGCCTACTCCGTCGACGTCGGCGGCGGCCGCCGCGTCGTCTTCCTCGACACGCCGGGCCACGAAGCGTTCACCCTCATGCGCGCCCGCGGCGCGAAGGTCACCGACATCGTGGTGCTCGTCGTCGCGGCCGACGACGGCGTCATGCCGCAGACACGTGAAGCGATCGACCACGCCAAAGCGGCCAACGTGCCCATCGTCGTGGCCGTCAACAAGATCGACAAGCCGGAAGCCAACGCCGAGCGCGTCAAGCGCGAGCTGTCGGACCTCGGATTGATGCCGGAGGCCTGGGGCGGGACCACCGTCACCGTCGAGGTGTCCGCACGCCAGCGGAAGAACCTCGATCAGTTGCTCGAGATGATCCTGCTCGTCGCCGACCTGGCCGACCTCAAGGCCAACCCCAAGCGGCGGGCGTCGGGCACGGTTATCGAATCCCGCCTGGATCGCGGACGGGGTCCGGTCGCCACCGTGCTCGTGCAGGACGGCACGCTCAGCGAAGGCGACCTCTTCATCGCCGGCACGGTCGATGGCAAGGTCCGCGCGCTGTTCGACCATCTCGGCCGGAAAATCAAGACCGCCGGTCCGTCCACGCCGGCCGAAGTGCTCGGCCTGTCGTCGCTGCCGCAGCCCGGGGACACGTTCCAGGTTATTGACGACCCCATCAAGGCGCGGCAGGTCGTGGCCTACCGCCAGGCGCAGGCGAAAGAGCGCGTGCTCGGCGGCAAGGGCGCGCGGCTCACGCTCGAGTCGCTCCAGCAGCAGATGGCCGAAGGCGGCATGAAGGAACTGCCGCTCATCATCAAAGCGGACGTGCAGGGATCGGCGGAGGTGCTCGCCGACACGCTGGCCAAACTGACGGACGAACGCGTGAAGATCCGGATCATTCACACGGGCGTCGGCGCGATCAACGAGTCCGACGTGCTGCTGGCCGCGGCGTCGAACGCCATCATCATCGGGTTCAACGTCCGGCCGGATCGCAACGCGGCCGACGTCGCCGAACGCGAGAAGGTGGACATCCGGCAGCACGCCATCATCTACAACGTCACCGACGAGATGAAGAAGGCGATGACCGGCCTCCTCGAGCCGACGATCCGGGAAGTGCGGCTCGGGACGGCTGAGATCCGGCAGGTCTTCAAGGCGCCGAAGATCGGCACCATCGCCGGCTGCATGGTCCTCGAGGGCCGCATCACCCGCAGCGGCGAGTCGCAGGCCCGGTTGCTCCGCGACAGCGTCGTCGTCTGGAAGGGCAAGCTCGCGTCGCTCCGCCGGTTCAAGGACGACGTGTCCGAGGTCAAGGCGGGCCTCGAGTGCGGCATCGGCCTCGATCGCTTCAACGACGTCAAGGTCGGGGACGTCATCGAAGTGTTTACATTGGAAAGAATCGCGCAAACGGTCTAGAACATCGGCCATCGGCCGATTGAGGATTGCAGATCGCCGATGCTATGGTCGTGGCCCTCCTGTCCATCGAACTCTACCTGCCCATGTCCGGGTCGCTGAAAGACAAACGCATGGTGCTCCGGCGCGTGAAAGATCGGATGAAGCCCTTCAATGTGGCCGTCGCGGAGGTGGCGCACCAGGACTTGTGGCAGCGCGCCGGTCTGGCGATGGTCACCGTCGCCTCGTCGGAGGACATGGCCGGCGAGACGCTCTCGTCGGTGCTCGCGGAAATCGATCGGGTGGAGCCGGGCCTGGTCACCCAGAGCCAGGTGGAGTACCTGCGCTGACATGCCGCAGGGAACGCGGCCGGCGCGCGTCGGCGAGGAGATTCGGCACGAATTGGCGGCCCTGCTCGGCCGCGAGGTGCACGACCCCGGCATCGGCTTCGTCACGATCACGCGCGTCACGGTGTCGCCGGACCTGCAGCTCGCGCGCGTGTACTACACCCAGTTGGGCGACGACAAGGCCCGGCGTGAGACGGTCCGGGCGCTCGAGCGCGCCACGCCCTTCCTCCGCCGGCACATCGGCGCCCGCATGCGCCTGCGGCGCGTGCCGGAGATCCGATTCGAGTTCGACGAAAGCGTCGCGCACCAGGACCGGATCGAGAAGATCCTGATTGACCTGGAGGAGGAACGACGGCAACGGGAGAACGGGGGAACGGGCGAACGGGAGAACGGCGACCCGGAGACCGGGAGCACCGAAGACCCATGAGTGACGCCGCCCACGTCGCCGACGCGATCCGCGCGCGGCAGTCCTTCATCCTGACCTCGCATGCGCGGCCCGACGGCGACGCCGTCGGATCTCAGCTGGCGCTCGGCTTCGCCATTGAGGCGCTCGGCAAGTCGGTGCGCTTCATCAACCGGGATCCGGTGCCCGCGCCGTACGCGGAGTTCCCGGGCATCGGCCGGCTGGAACTGGCCGCGCGCACGACCGCCACCGCCGATGCGCTCATCGTCCTCGAGTGCAGCAGCCGGGACCGTCCGGAGGTGGCCGGCCTCGACGGTCTCTTCACCATCAACGTGGACCATCACGCCGGCAACGAGATGTACGGCGACGTCAACTGGTTCGACGGGTCGGCGGCCGCGTGCGGGGAAATGGTCGCCGACGTCATCGACGCGCTCGGCGTCCCCTGGACGCCCGAGATCGCGTCGCACCTGTTCCTGGCGGTCGCGACCGACACGGGCGGATTCCGCTACGGGCCGATGTCGGCGCGGACGTTCGAACTCGCGCGCCGCATCGCCGCGGCGGGCGTGGACACGGCGCTCCTGTCGCGCGCGATCTTCGACAGCTTCGGCGTGGGACGGGTCCGGCTCATGGGCGCCATGCTGAACGCGATGGAACTGCACCACGGCAACCGCGTGGCGGTGCTGTCCTTCAACGACGCCCTGCTGGCCTCGTGCGGGGCGACCCCGGACGACACCGAGGGCCTCGTGAACCTGCCGCTGGGCGCGCGCGAGGTCGTCGCGACCGCGCTGCTCAAGGAACAGGCGCCCGGACACTATCGCGTCAGCCTGCGCTCCAAGGGCGCGGTGGACGTGCGCGCGGTGGCCGTGGCGCATCAGGGCGGCGGCCACCGGAACGCGGCGGGCTGCGCGATGACGGGGTCGCTCGCCGACGTCAAGCGTGCGCTGGTCGACGCGCTGGAACACGCACTCAAGAACACGGACGGCCCATGACGCAATGGTCGATGGCCAATGCAATGGCCCGATCGCCAATGGCCAAAGGTCAATGACGGGCGTCCTGCTCATCGACAAACCCTCCGGCCCGACCTCGCATGACGTGGTGGCCCGGATGCGCAGCGTGATCGGCGAGCGGAGCGTCGGGCACACCGGCACGCTGGACCCCCGCGCCACCGGACTCCTGCCGCTCGTCGTCGGCCGCGCGACGCGCATCGCCTCCCTGCTCGCCGCCGGTGACAAGACCTACGACGCGGAAATCCGGCTCGGGGTGGCGACCGACACCGACGATGCCGACGGCCAGCCGGTCGGCGAGCGAGCGGGGTCGGGGCCATCGGACGCCGCGCTGGACGCCGCGCTGGACCGCTTCCGCGGCACCTTCGACCAGACGCCTCCCCGCCACTCGGCGAAGAAGGTGGCGGGCCGGAAGGCCTACGAGATGGCGCGACGGGACGAACCGGTCGCCCTGGCGCCCGTCGCGGTCACGGTGTCCGCGCTCGAGCGGCTGGGCCGGGACGGCGACCTGGTCCGGATTCGCGTCACGGCCACGTCGGGGTTCTACGTGCGGGCCCTGGCGCGCGATGTCGGCGAGGCGCTGGGCGGCGGCGCGCACCTGTTCGCCCTGCGCCGGATCCGGAGCGGCGGTTTCGACGTCGCGGACGCGCTCCCGCTCGACGAGGCCGAGCGGATGGGCGCGGAGGTGGCGCAACGGCTGATCAGTCCGGCCGACGCCCTGCCGCACCTGATGGCGGTGCGCATGACCACCCGCGGGTTGACGCGCGCGCTGCACGGCAACGCCCTCGGACCCGACGATTTGGAGGGCCGCTGGGTGCCGCCGGTGGCGGCCACCCGGGGGCCCGTGCGCCTGCTGGCCGGCGACGGCCGCTTGGTGGCGCTCGCCCACGCCCGGGGCGGCGCTTTGCATCCGGTTGTCGTCCTCGGCTAACATCTATCCTTTGCGGCTGTCGCCGAGGCGGTCGCAGTACAGCGGCGGTCTGGTCCCGCCCGGTGGCGGTCTGGACCGTTCGTGGAGGCAATCCCGTGCTGACGAATGAACGAAAGACGGAAGTGATTGGCACCTACCGCGCACACGACACGGACACCGGCTCCCCCGAAGTGCAGGTAGCGCTCCTCAGCGAGCGGATCACCTACCTGACGGACCACTTCAAGACGCACGTGAAGGACCACCACTCCCGTCGCGGCCTGCTGAAGCTCGTGGGCCAGCGCCGGCGCCTCCTCGATTACCTCAAGCGCAAGGACGCGGACCGCTACTCCGAGCTGATTCGCCGGCTGGGCATCCGCTAGTAACGCGGCGCCGCCGCGGCGCCGGACCTCCCCCATGATTCCTACACATCGACGAGAAATCAGCATCGGCACGCGTAGTCTGTCGATCGAAACCGGCAAGCTGGCGAAGCAAGCGGATGGAGCCGTCATCGTGCGCTTCGGCGACACGATGGTGAT
This sequence comes from Acidobacteriota bacterium, assembly GCA_031405995.1. Taxonomy (GTDB): domain Bacteria; phylum Acidobacteriota; class Vicinamibacteria; order Vicinamibacterales; family SCN-69-37; genus JANOGJ01. The sequence goes on along the minus strand of JANOGJ010000665.1, from coordinate 1,745 downwards.
CGTCACCGCCTGCCGCGCGGCGACCGCGCGGGCGGGCATCGATTTCCTCCCGCTCACGGTGGACTACCGCGAGTACGCGTACGCGTCCGGGCGCATCCCGGGCGGCTTTTTCAAGCGCGAGGGCAAACCGGCCGAGAAGGAAGTCCTCACGAGCCGGCTGATCGACCGACCGATTCGGCCGCTCTTCCCCGCCGGCTGGACCTACGAGACGCAGATCGTGGCGCTGCTCATCTCCGCGGACCCCGACAACGACTCCGACGTGCTCGCGATCACCGGCGCGTCGGCGGCGCTGGCGTTGTCGTCGATTCCGTTCGAGAAGACGATTGCCGGCGTGCGGGTGGGCCTCATTGACGGCCGGTACGTCATCAACCCGACCTACCCCGAGCGCAAGACCAGCAAGATCGATCTCGTCGTGGCGGGCAGCCACGACGCGATCATGATGGTCGAGGCCGGCGCCAACGAGGCGACCGAGGAAGAGATGATCGCCGCGCTCGACGCCGCGCACGCCGCCATCCGGCAGATCGTCCACGCCATCGACGACCTCAAGCGCGAGTGCGGCAAGGTGAAGACGGCGGTCACACCCAGGGTCATCGGGGAGGACGTCTACCGCGAAGTCGAGGCCAAGGTGTACGCGTCGCTCGGCGATGCGATGCGGATCGCGGACAAGCTCGAGAACTACGCGCGGGTGGACGCGATCGGCGCGGAGCTGGTCGCCTCGATCCCGGAGGGCGAGGCCGGGCGCCGCAGCGACGCCAAGGTGGTCTTCGGCGAGATGAAGGAACGCATCCTGCGCGACGAGATCCTCCTGCGCGGCAAGCGGCTCGACGGCCGGCGCTTCGACCAGGTCCGGCCGATCTGGATTGAAGTCGGCGTGCTGCCGCGCGTCCACGGATCCGCCGTGTTCACCCGCGGCGAAACCCAGGCGCTCGTCAGCGCCACGCTCGGCACCGAGGACGACGCCCAGAAGATTGAGAAAGTCGACGGCGAAACGTACCGGCGCTTCATGCTGCACTACAACTTCCCGCCGTTCTCGGTTGGAGAAGTGAAGTTCCTGCGCGGGCCCGGCCGCCGCGAAGTCGGCCACGGCGCGCTGGCTGAGCGCTCGCTCGTGCCGCTCCTGCCGTCCGAAGAGGAATTCCCCTACACCGTGCGCGTCGTTTCCGACATCCTCGAGTCGAACGGGTCGTCCTCGATGGCGTCGGTCTGCGGCGGATCGCTGGCGCTCATGGACGCGGGCGTGCCCTTGAAGCGGCCGGTGGCCGGCGTGGCCATGGGCCTGGTGAAGGAAGGCGACAAGTACGCCGTCCTGTCCGACATCGCCGGCGTCGAGGACCACTACGGCGACATGGACTTCAAGGTCGCGGGCACACGGGACGGCATCACCGCGCTGCAGATGGACATCAAGATCGGCGGCATCGGCACCGACATCCTGACCAAGGCGCTCGAGCAGGCCCGCAAGGGGCGCATCCACATCCTGGACGAGATGGCCAAGGCGCTGCCCGAGGCGCGGACGAGCATCAGCAGCTTCGCGCCACGGATCCTCACCATCCGGGTCCCCGTGGACAAGATCCGCGACATCATCGGGCCCGGCGGCAAGATGATCCGGTCCATCGTGGAGCGGACCGGCTGCAAGATCGACGTCGAGGACGATGGGCGCGTATCGATCGCATCCATCGACGAGGGCGCGGCCCGCAAGGCCATCGCCATCATCGAGGAGCTGACCGCCACCGCCGAGCTCAACAAGA
>JANOGJ010000633.1:0-5983 GCA_031405995.1 Acidobacteriota bacterium | reverse complement strand
CCGCGCAGGGCGTCATCGTGATGTCGGTGAACTACCGGAGCGGCGTCGGCTACGGCCGATCGTTCCGGCAAGCGCCGAACACGGGCGGCCGAGGCAACGCCGAGTACCAGGACGTCCTCGCCGCCGGCAAATACCTGCACGCGCGGCCCGACGTGGACACGAAGCGCGTCGGCATCTGGGGCCTGTCGTACGGCGGCGTGCTCACGGCACAGGCGCTCGCTCGCAACTCCGATCTGTTCGCCGCGGGCGTGGATCTGGCCGGCGTCCATCTCTGGGGCAGCTCGCTCGACCCGGCCGACGTGTCGTTCCAGTCGTCGGCCATCGGCGCGATCGACACCTGGAAATCGCCCGTGCTCCTCATCCACGGCGACGACGACCGCAACGTCGCGTTCCAGCAGACGACGGGCCTTGTGCAGCTCTTGCGCGCGCGCAACGTCGACTACGAGCTCATCGTGTTTCCCGACGACGTGCACGACTCCCTGCTGCACTCGCGGTGGGTGTACACGTTCAAGAGGATGGACGAGTTCCTACGAAAACACCTGCTTGGGAACTGACGAGGCAATCGATAATCGATAAACGGCAATCGATAATCGGAAACGACAATCGGCGATCGGGAAATCGATGGACGATGATCTGCGATTGATCGATCATCGATTCATCGTTCCCCGATTGCCGATTGCCGATTGCCGATGCAATCGGGGCGTAAGCGTCACCGCACTATGCACTCGCGCAGAAACCCCGCGAGGTAGTCCATGCCCATGTCGCCGATCGGCGCGCCCGGCGGCGTGCCCGGCGCCGCGATGATGCGCGCCGGCTGGTTCGGCCGGTCGAAGAAGCGCTTGATGTCGCTCGCGAGGAGCTGCAGCAGCGCCGCGTCGGCGGCGACCGTCGTCGGCCGCGCGGCGCGCGCCTGAATCGCCTTCAGCTTCTGCACGGCGATCGCGCGCACCTGCGCCATCGGCGCCGTGTCCGCCAGATCGATGATGCGGCCCACGACCACGTCCTGGATGGACCGCCTGATCTCGGCCTCGTATGTCGACGGCGCCGGTGCGTCGAACGCCGTCGCGACGATCCGATCGATGACTTCGCCCAGGCTGGGTAGCGCCGGATCGACGGCCTTTTGCGCGACCAGCCGCGCTGCGCGGTCGTTGGTCAGGATGAAGCCGACGGTGAGATCGGCGGCCACCACGGCCGGCATGATCGGGTCGAACGCGCCACCCGTGTACCGCGGGAACAGCTCGCGGTGCCGGCCATACCCGGGCGGCCGCGGCGGCAGCTTGGCGAGCACCGAGCGCGAAAGCGCGAGCTCGCCCGGCCGGATCGTCTTCATCAATGCGTCGAGCGCGGCTTTCTGCTGCGCGGCTGTCGCCCACTCCACGGGCTGGCGGCCGTCGCCGCGCATGGCGTAGATGTAGTTCTGACCCGCGATGGTCGACGCGGCCGATTCCACCGCGTACCGGTGATGCAGGTACAGCGGCACCAGCACCTCTTCCATCAGCGCCATCGGCATGCCGGTCTGAATGGCCGTCTCGCCAAAGCGCTCCATGCCGGCGCGGCGGATCGACATGATCCGGTCGAGCGAGGCGGCGGCGTCCTGACCGTTGTTCCACGCATCGACGCGCGGATGCAGGTCCGAGTCCTGGTTCGTCATGTAGCGGATGGCCGTGTCCCAAGCCTCGTCCAGCACGCGCTTGAGTTCCGCCGCCGCGGTCGCCTGCGGAAACACGCCGTACCCGTAGCGGATCGCGACCTTGTCCCACTCACCGATGCTGTTCGTGTACGCGTCGGTGAAATCCATCGTCCCGTCATTTCTCAGCGAGACGAGGGGATGCGGGTAATCCATGACCGACGTGCGGCCGGTCGTGCTGTCGTAGTAGTTGTGCCCGAGACCGATCGTGTGGCCCACTTCATGCGCCGAGAGCTGGCGCAGCCGCGCGAGCACCATGTCGGTGAGGACCTGCGGCTTCTCCGTGCCGTTCGTGTACGGCGAGAGCAGGCCTTCGCCAATCAGATAGTCCTGCTGCGCGCGCAGCGACCCAAGGGTGACGTGGCCTTTGATGATCTCGCCCGTCCGGGGATCGGACACCGACCCACCGGTGCTCCACCCGCGCGTCGAGCGATGCACCCAGGTGATGGTGTTGTACCGGACGTCCAGGGGATCGGCGCCTTCCGGCATCATCTCGACCTTGAAGGCGTTGCGGAAGCCGGCGGCTTCGAACGCCTGGTTCCACCACGACGCGCCGGTAATCAGCGCCGTGCGAATCGGTTCCGGCGTGCCGCGATCGACGTAGTACGTGATGGGCTTGACCGGCTCGCTCATCGCGGCGCCCGGATCCTTCTTCTCAAGGCGGTGCCGGCCGATGAAGCGTACGCGCACGTCCTGGCCGAACGGCGTCGAGAAGTTCAGGTAGCTGCGGCTGCCGTAGCCCGAGCGAGGGTCGGCCGCGCGCGGCTTGTAGCTGGCGTCAGGCAGTTCAACGAATGAATGATGCTGCCGCATCGTGACCGCTTCGGTCGACGGCGCCACGTCGCCGATGGTGCCGCCCTGCTGCGGGCCGCCACCACGGCCGCCGGCCGGTGCCGCTGCACCGCCGCCGCCGCGCCCACCCCCACCCTCGGTGATCATGGTGGAAATCACATCGATCTCGGTGTTCTTCGGGAAGTTCTTCGTGCCGGGCATGCTGACCGCGCTGCGCGTACGATCGAACCGATAGCCGGCCCCCAGCCGCCCGGCGAGGCCGTACGTGTCCCGCATAAGGAAGTCGGAGAGATCGACGAGCACGCGCCCGTCGGATTCGGCGGCGACCGTGAAGCCCCACAGGATCGACTTCGCGAACGCGTCTTCGACCGCCTTGCGCTCCGCCGCATCCGGCGAGTCCGCGCGGTAGTCGTAGTTCGGTTCGGTCATGAAGATCTTCGGACCGACGCGCTCGAACTTCACGATGCGCGTGCCGCCGAGCTGCGCGCGATCGAGGCCGATGTCGTTGGATCCGAGGCCCGACGAGAGCCCCGCGAGGTGAATCAACTCCTGATTGAACCGTCCGATCTCCATGAAGAGCGTGCCGGACGCTTCATCCCAGTAGAGGGGCATAAAGCCGTCCAGCTTCTGCATGCCGGCCGTGCGATCGGCGATCGCGGGCGGACGCCCGCCGCGCCCCTGGCCGCCGCCCTGCGGGCCGCCCTGGCCTGAGCCAGTCGAAGGGCCCTGTTCCGGCCCGATCGATGGACCGCCTGGCGCCGCCCACATCCCGGCCGCGCCCGGCGCCAGGACCACGCCCACGAGTAACACCATCAGCCATCGACGCATAGAGCCTCCTTGGATCCGATGGCGCATCTTACCCGTTTGCGAAACAAACGCCCCAGGGGGCACGTCTGAGACACCATGACTTCCTTCCTTCAGGACCTGCGCCTCGGATTCCGCCTGCTCTTCCGGCAACGTGGCTTCACGGCGGTGGCGGTGCTCGTGCTGGCCCTCGGCATCGGCGCCAACACGGCCGTGTTCACGCTCGTCAACGCGCTGGTGCTGAAGCCGCGGCCCGGGGTGCCCGACGCCGAGCTGGCGGGCGTCTACTCGCGGGACCGGACGCAGCCCGACGCCTACCGCGCGTTCTCCTATCCGAACTACGCCGACCTGCGCGCCCGCACGGACCTCTTCGCGTCGCTCACGGCACACAATTTCTCGCTGGTCGGCATGGCGGAGGGCGACGGCACGCGCCGCGTCTTTGTCGACATCGCCACCGGCAACTTCTTCGACACGTTCGGCGTGCGGCTCGCGCGCGGACGATCCTTCACGGCTGAGGAAGATCGGCCGGGCGCCGATATCCCCGTGACCATCCTCAGCCATGTCGCGTGGCAGCGGCTGGGCGGCGGCGACGATGTCCTCCAGCGCACCGTGAAACTGAACGGGCGTGAATTCAACGTGATTGGCGTGGCGCCGCCGGGCTTCGGCGGGTCGATGGTGCTCATCTCGCCCGAGCTCTGGCTGCCGACCGGCGTCTACGACACGCTCGCCAGCGACTTCGTGAAGGAAGACGCGGCGGCGAAGCTCGCCGATCGCCGCCACCACACGCTGATTCTCGTCGCGCGCCTCCGTCCGGGCACGACCATCGCGTCCGTCGCGCCGGCGCTCGACGCCGTCGGCGCGCAACTCGAGCAGGCCTACCCGGGCGAGAACAAGGATCAGGCGCTGATGATGGCGCCCCTCGCCCGGCTGTCCGTCAGCACGAGCCCGGAGACGGACGGCGAACTGGGCGTCGTCGCCGTCCTGCTCTTCTCGATGTCGGGCCTCGTCCTGCTCGTCGCGTCGCTGAACCTCGCGAACATGCTGCTCGCGCGCGGCAGCGCCCGCCGGAAGGAGTTCGCGGTGCGGCTGGCGCTCGGCGGCAGCCGGGGGCGGATCGTGCGCCAACTGCTGACGGAGAGCGTCGCGCTGTCGCTCGCGGGCGGCGTCCTGGCCACGTTCGTCGCGTGGTGGGCGACGCGGCTGATCGCGACGTCGCTCGCGCCGCGGCTCCCCGTCGTCATTCAGCTCGACACCACGCCCGACCTCCGCATCCTCGCCGTGACCGTCATCTTCTGCCTGGTCAGCGCGCTGTGCTTCGGCCTCGGCCCAGCGTGGCGCCACGCGCGGACCGATGCCCTCCCGGAACTCCGGGAACAGGCTGGCGAAGCCGTCAACCGCCGCCGCTCGCGCCTGACGACGCGGCACGTCCTGGTGATGGGACAACTCGCGCTCTCGCTCGTCACGCTTACCGCCGCGGGGCTGTTCGTGCGCGCGGCACTCGAGTCAGCCACCGCCGATCCGGGCTTCACGTTCGAGCGCGGCATCATGGCCAACGTCGATCCCACACTGGCGGGGCGCGATCGCGACGCCACCAGGCAGTTCTACGCGCGAGCGCTCGCGCGGCTGCGCGGCCTGCCGGGCGTCGAATCGGCGAGCCTCGGATCCATCATGCCGTTCGGCGAGTTCACCGAGGGACGGAACGTGCAGAAGGCGGGCGCGCCGCTCCGACCGGGCGACGCCGTCACCTCCATGACGATCGGCGGCGGCAATGAGGCGGACACGGTGGAGGGCCTCGTGGATGCCGTCACGACCATCGTCGGCGCCGACTACTTCAAGACGATGGGCCTGGCGGTGACGCACGGTCGGGAGTTCACGGCGATCGAGGAATCGGCGGCGAGTGACGCGCGCGTCGCGATCATCGACGAGACGCTGGCCCGGAAGCTCTTCGGCAACGGCAACGCGATCGACCAGCCGGTGCAGTACTCCCTGCGCCAGGGCCAGGAGACGGTGGTGCTGCGCGTCGTCGGCGTCGTGGCGCCCACGCACCACCAATTGCTCGAGCGTCAGATGCGGGCGCATCTCTACACCCCGTTTGGCCAGGACTTCCGTTCGTCGATGTTCCTGCACTTGCGGACGAGCGCGCCCACGGCCGAGGCCGAGGCCGCGATGCTGCCCGGCGTCCGGCGGGAGATCCTCGCGCTCGACCCGACCCTGCCGATTGTCAGTCTCGAAACGCGGCCGATGTTTCGCGACCGCAACCTCGTGCTGTGGATGCTCGGCGCGGGCGCCAACATGTTCCTCACGTTCGGCGCGCTGGCGCTCTTCATGTCGGTGGTCGGCGTCTACGGCGTGAAGGCGTTCATCGTGGCGCGGCGCACGCGCGAGATCGGGATCCGGGTCGCGCTCGGCGCGACAGGCGGCGACGTGATGCGTCTCGTGGTGCGCGAGGGGCTCGTCCTCTCGGCGCTGGGACTTGCGGTCGGCCTCGGGCTGTCGGTTGTCGCCGGCGGCGCGATTCGGTCGCTGCTCTTCGGCGACAGCCGGTTCGACGCGCCGGTGGTCCTGGGCGCCGCGGTCGTGCTCACGGCGGCGGCGGTGCTCGCGAGTTGGATCCCGGCGCGCCGCGCGTCACGCATCGCGCCGACGCTGGCGCTCAGAAGCGAGTAGTCGAAACCATTGACACGGAGGGCGCGGAGTTGG
>JANOGJ010000613.1:0-2216 GCA_031405995.1 Acidobacteriota bacterium | reverse complement strand
GGCCGCGGATCTCTACAAGCGGCTCGGCGCGTTTCGAACGCTCGGGTGGGCCGAGGCGAACTGGCCGCTCGAGGAAAACCGCATCGACGAGGCGACGTTCATGGACGACCTCTACCGCGCGTTCGACGACCGAGCGCAGGTCATCCTCGATCGCCTCGACCACGCCGACTGGGACCTGCTCGTTGGAGTCATCGAGTCGCCCGACCGCGTGCAACACATGATGTACCGGATGATCGACAAGGCGCATCCGATGCACGACGCCGCGCTCGCCGCCAAGTTCGCCGACGCCATCCCGGCCGTCTACCGGCGCGCCGATCAGTTCGTGGCTGAAGTCATGGAGCGACTCGAGCCGGGCACCACGCTGCTCATCGTCTCCGACCACGGCTTCCACTCCTGGCGGAAGGCCGTCAACCTCAACACGTGGCTGGTGCAGAACGGCTACATGGTGCTGCAGGGCCAGGCGCCGCGCGACAAGACGCTCGACGACCTGTTCGGCGGCGGCGGCGTGTACTTCGAGAACGTGGACTGGAGCCGAACGCGCGCCTACGCGATGGGACTCGGGCAGATCTACTTCAACCTGCGCGGCCGGGAGGGCAAAGGCATCGTGAGTCCGGGTGCCGAGTACATCGCGCTTTCAAACGAGCTGGCTGCCAGGCTTCGCTCCGACCTGCTTGACCCCGAGACGCGCCAGCGAATCGTGCGCGCGGTCTACAAACGGGACGACGTGTACACCGGCGAGTACCTGGGAGAGGCGTCGGACCTCCAGGTGGGCTTCGAGGACGGCTATCGCGTGTCGTGGCAGACGACGCTGGGCGGCTCACCGCCGGGGATCGTGTATCCGAATATGAAGAAGTGGAGCGGTGACCACGGCGGCTTCGACTATCTGACCACCGCCGGCGTGCTCGTCACGAATCGCCCGATCGGCACGACCTCGCCGCGCCTCATCGACATTGCCCCAACCGTGCTCAAGTTCTTCGGCCTGGCGGTTCCGGGCACGATCGACGGGAAGGCCCTTTTCAAGCAGTAGTTCACCAGTTCGCCTGTTCGCCCGTTCGCCAGTTCACCCGTTCACCAGTTAGAATTAGTCCATGTCCTCCCGGTCCCGGTGGCTCGTGTTCCTCATCTCGACGCCGATCGTGCTGTTCGTCACGGTCGGGGGCCTGCTCGGCGCGCCCAAGCCGACGGCCGCGCAGGATTTCCCGAACCGGCCGGTCTTCGAAGACGTGCTGTCGCTCATCCTCAACGCGTATGTCGAGCCCGTGGACATGGAGAAGGTCCTCGCAGGCGCGATGCGCGGGCTGGCCGACACGCTGGATACGTCGAGCGCATATCTCCTGCCCGACGAAGTGAAGACGATTGAGGCGAACGCACCGCAACCGGCCGGTGACGTCGGCCTCGTCGTCACGCGGCAGTTCTGGCTGCGCGTCATCGGCGTGCGCGACGGATCGCCCGCGGCCCGGGCCGGGCTGCAAACGGGCGACTTCGTGCGCATGATTGACGGCAAGCCGACGCGCGACCTGTCCGGCATCGCGGGCATGCGCCTCCTGCGGGGGGCGCCGGGCTCGAAGGTGTCGCTGTCGGTCGTCCGCGGGAACCCGTCCGACCCGCACGTGTTCGACCTCATTTGCCGCCGCGAGGGCCTGACGCCCGACCAGGTGATTTACGTGGGCGACAACCCGCGCAAGGATTTCGTGGGCATCAAACCGCTGGGGTTTCGCACGGTGCGCATCCTGCGGGGCAACTACGCGCACCTGGCAGCCGACGCGGCGCACGAAGCGCACCGCCGCATTCATTCCCTGGACGAGCTGACCAGCGAGTTCATCGGCGCCCTGGTTGGGCCCTAGCGCATCGCCGAAGCCTCGCGCCAGGGACTAACTTTGCCCCCAGCATTACTCCCAACCCATGACCGAAATTTTGATTGGGGGCCGTCCGGTTGGCCCCGCGCACAAGCCGTTTATCATTGCCGAAATGTCGGGCAACCACAACCAGAGCCTGGAGCGCGCCCTGGCCCTAGTGGACGCGGCCGCCGCGGCCGGCGTCGATGCCCTCAAGCTGCAGACCTACACCGCCGACACCATCACGATGGACACCGGCTTCGCCATCGACGAGGAAGGCCAGTCGCTGTGGGAGGGCAAAAACCTGTACCGGCTGTACCAGGAAGCGCACACGCCCTGGGCGTGGCACGCCGAGCTGTTTGCCCGCGCCCGGCAGCACGG
>JANOGJ010000600.1:0-11097 GCA_031405995.1 Acidobacteriota bacterium | reverse complement strand
CGCCGGGCTGCAGGTCGATGACCTCGCGGCCGAAGCCCCGCCGCTCCGTCCAGCGGAGGTACATCCGCAGGAGCATCTCGGCCCAGTCCTGTGACTCGGTGCCGCCCGCGCCGGGGTGAATCGTGACGATGGCATTCTTGCGATCGAGCGCGCCGGAGAGCAGCGTGCGGATCTCGGCGGTCTGCACGTCGCGTTCAAAGGCGCCGACCGCCTTGGCGAAGTCCGCCGAGACGTCCTCGCCCTGCTTCGCCCAGTCGACGAGCACGGCGAGGTCGTCGGCCTGCTTACGGAGCGACGCGGCCAGCGTACGGTCGTCCTCGATCCGCCGGCGCCGTTGCAGCACCTGCTGGGCGTTGGCCTGGTCTTTCCAGAAGTCCGCGGCCGAGGCTTGCGTCTCGAGGTCGGTCAGCTCGCGGGTCAGGCGCGCTTCGTCAAAGCCCCCTCCGCAAGTCGGTGGCGCGGGCGGCCAGGTCGGTGTACGAGCGCAGATCTTCGTCGAAGCTCATCGTTCGCGTGTCCTTCTTCCCATCACCACCACGAGCGCCGTGACCGCCACCGACAGCCACGCCATGACGTCGCCGAGGTAGCTGTAGATCGTACGATGATTCAGCAGCCTGACGTCAACCGTTATCGCGATCGTCTCAAAGAGACCGGTCCGGGCGATCGGGCGGCCGAAGGGATCCACGGCGCCGCTGATGCCGGTGTTCGCGGCGCGGACGACGTAGCGGCCCTCCTCGATGGCGCGCAGGGCGCCCTGCTCGAAGTGCTGGAAGGCGGCCGACGACCGGCCGAACCACGCGTCGTTCGTGATCGTCGCGAGGAGCTGGCTGCCGCGGGCGACGAAGGCGCGGGCGATCCACGGATACACCGACTCGTAACAGATCGCGACGCTGACGCGCCGCCCGCCGGCGTTCAGGACGACGGGTTCCGTACCGGCGCTGAAATCGCTGACCGCCTCGACAAGCGGTCCGACGAAAAACAGCAGCCGCTTGAGCGGCACGTACTCGCCGAACGGCACGAGGCGCATCTTGCGATAGACACCCTGCGATCGGCCGTCCGCGCCGACGAGCACGGCCGTGTTGTAGATCCGATTGGCCTCGCGCGTCGGCCCGCGCTCGAATTCGTCGGAGCCGATAATGAAAGGCGTCCGGGACTCCGCGGCCAGCCGCCGCACCGGCTCGGCCAGCGCCGCGTCCACGTCGAAGAAGAACGGCGTCGCGGCCTCGGGCCAGATCACCAGCGCCGCGCCGGCCCCAATCGCCTGCCGGCTGAGATCGATGTACCGGCGCAGAATCGGATCCCGGTAAGCGGGATTCGACTTGTCCGCCTGATCGATGTTGCCCTGCACGAGGCCCACGCGGATGACTTCTCCGCTCCGCGTCAGGGAGCCTTCCGCGACGCGCAACGCGCCCGCGGCCGCGGCCGCGAACAGCAGCACGCCCACGCCCGCCGCGCCCCAGCGATGCGTCGTCCGCTGGCTCAGCGCGACCGCCGCCGCGGCCGTCCCCACGAGCGCGACGAGCCACGACAGCCCGAACACGCCGGTGACGCTCGCCAGTTGGGCGATCGGCAGGACGCTCGCCTGGGACGACCCGAGCAGCGCCCACGGAAATCCGCCGCCGAGCGAGGCCCGCGCCCACTCGCTCGCGACCCAGACGAAGGGCGCCAGCCACACGCCCGCGACCCCGAATCGGCGCACGGCGAGGCCGACGACGACGGCAAACAGGCCTGGGAAGAGGGCGAGATACGCGACGAGCAGCGCCCCGATGACCACGGCCACCACCGGCGAGAGGCCGCCGTACTGCGCCATCACCTGCACGACCCAATACAGGGCGCCGGCGAAGTAGACGACGCCCGCGACGAGGCCGCAGAAAAACACGTGGCGTGACCCGGCCGGCTTGCGTGTCGCGGCCAACGCGCTCGCCACCACGAGTGGCGCGAGCGCGATCCATGCGCAGGCGGGATGCCCGAATTTGGGAAAGCTGGCGGCGAGCAGCAGGCCAGAGAGAAGCGCTAGCGCGTATTGATAACCGACGGCTTTGTTACTCCCGGCTCCTTGGACAGACGGGCGGCCGCCTGTCTGGCCTCTGCTTCATTCGCGAACGGGCCCACGCGCACCTTGAACTGCGGTCCCACCGGGAGGCTGATCACATAGGCGGCGTGGTTCTTGGCTTTCAGACGCGCGGCCAGGCCGTCCGCGTTCGCCTTGGACCCGAACGCGCCGAGCTGCACGACCCAGCCGCCGGTCGCGGCAGGCGGCGTCGTGGATCGGCCCGCGGGCGCGGCGGCCGGAGGTTTTCCCGGCGCCTGCACCGGCGGCGCGGAGGGTGGGTTGCCCTGGAGCACGTTCGGATAGTTCAGCTTGCCGGGCTCCGCGCCTGCGTTGGCCGCGACCTGGGTGTCGCCAGCAACACTCGAGCCTGCCGCGGCCACACCACGTGCGGCCGGGTCGCCGATGCCGCGCCCGACCCAGACGCCCAGCAGAAACACCACGACCGCGACGAGCAACGCCGACATGAACACGAAGACGAGCTTCTTGCCGGTGAGTTGAATCTCGCGCAGGGGCGACTCGGTCATCGGGCTGGCGCCGATGGTAACACGGCGGGTACGGCCGTTCCGCCGCCGATCCGGAGCAACAACGCTCTCGCCTCGGCGGACGTGGGCGCGATCGCGATCGCGCGTTCGGCTTCGCGACGGGCCGCCTCGCGATCGCCTGTGTCGAGGAAGGCGGCGCCGAGCGCGACGCGCGCGGCCGCGGTCTCTTTGCACCACACCGCGACCTTGAACTCGTCAATCGCATCGGCGATTCGCCCGGACTGATGGTACCGGTGGCCCAGCAGCAGGTGGGGCTCGTCGGTGTACGGGGAAAGGTAGACGGCGCGTCGCAGGTCTCCCGTTGCCTCGGTGGCGTCGAGCGCCCGCACGGCCGCCTGATCGAGGTCGGCGCCGATCCGCTCGAGGCCGGCGGGCACGGCCGCGGGCGGCGCCGCCGGCGCCGGTTCCAAGGACACGCCGAGCAAGCTGGCCAGCTCGAGCTCGCGGGCGGCCTCGGCAGGCTTGCCGCTGGCCAGGAGCAGCGTGCTCATCACGAGGTGGGTGTCGGCGTCGGCGGTGTCGCGGCGAACGGCTTCGCGCAGCGCGGCCAGCGCGCCCGTCACGTCATGCGCCAGCGCGCGCGCGTAGCCGAGGTTGAAGTGATAGTCCATCGCCGTCGGTTCCTCCGCGACCGCGCGCGCAAAATGGCCGGACGGCGCCTCACCCGCGCCGGATCCGCCGCGGCGGAGCGCGACGATGCCCAGCGCGTTCGAGACGGCGGCCGATTGCCGCTCCGCCTGGAGCGCGGCGAGCGCCCTGGCAGCGCCGTCGTACCGGCGCAATTCGATGAGGGACAGCGCCGCGTTGAAGCGCGCCTGGCGCGACTCGGGCGCGTCGGCAGGCACCGCGCTCGCCGCCGCGAGCGCCCTCTCGTGCGCGCCCTGGTCGGCGTACACCTGCCAGATCGCGGTCAGGACGCGGCCGTCATGCGGGGCCAGCGTCATCGCGTTCTCGAGAAACCGTTGCGCGGCCGAGGGCGTCGCCGCCACCAGTCCCTTCACGTAGTGCTCGAAGGCGGTGAACGAGATGGCAGCCCGCCGCCCGGACGCCGCCGCGGCCGGCGACGGCCCGATCGCGCGCGCCACGCCGTCACCGACGCGCGCACAGAGCGCGAAGAGCTCGGCGAGTCCCGCCTCGTCGGCGACACTCGGCAACTCGCGCCCGTCACGGAGCCGGATGGTTTCAACACGCACCGCCACGGTGGGCCCCAGGCGTACGTGCCCGAAGACGACCTCGGACGCGCCCACGAGGTCAGCGACGCGAATCAGGGTGGCCCGCGCGAGCGACGAGGACACCGGCAGGCGCAGGCGATCGAAGACCGCGACGCGGTCGTCTCGCGAGAAGGCGGAGAAACCCGCGGCGTCCAGGCTCTCGGCGACGAGAATCGCGGCCGCTTCCCCCAGCCAGAGCGCCGCGCCGGTCCCACCGGGCGCCCCCAGATCCGCCTGCGTCGTGAAGGGCATGACGAGCACGCGCGATCCGCCCGCCCGCGGCGCCGCACTCTGGCGCTCGGCTGAGAGCGGCGCGGGCGCGCCGGTTGAGGCCAGGAGGCTGATCGCCAACGCGCCTCCTGCAATCCACCGGCCGCCGCGGCGCGCGGACTCGCGCAACATCAGGCCGCTTTCGCGGGATCGACCGCCGTGCTCGCGGCCGACAAGTCGAGGAGGACGACGCACGAGCCGCCCGCGACCGCCCGGCACTCGTCGATCCGGGCGCGCGAACGCAGCCCGAAGCGCCCGAGCGTCTGCGCCGCCACGGCCGAGTAGAACGCGCAGAGCGGCAGCGCCTGGGGCACGCGCACGGCACAGAACAACGAATCTTTGACGTCGAACCGGACCTGGCCGCGGCGGACCCTCACCGATGCCGCGCTCGTCGTCAGGACGTCGCGGACGATGCGCGAGGCCACGCGTCCCGCGGCCCTGGCGCGAAGCCATCGGGGTAGGGCCAGTGTGACCCGGCTTTGAAGGGCGGGCAGCGAGTCCACGGTCCAGTCGGCGGCGAGCACGCCGGCTCGTGACATGACCCGGCCGTAGGATTCGCCCTCGGTGCGAAGAAAGCCCAGCACGGCGGTGATCGGCGCGAGGCCAATCGAGCCATCGCGCAGCCCATCGGGCCGCAGCCATTCCTCGTAGTAGTCGATGCGCTGCGGCAGGACATCGAGAATGGCCTGGTGCAGACACGCCGGCAGCAGACGACCCACACGCGCCTCTGTCATGATCCGCCCGTGGCCCACGCGACTGTCGCCGCCGCCATTCTCGCGGGCGGACAAGCCCGGCGATTCGGCGGTCGAGACAAGAGCCGGCTCCTCGTCCGGGGCCGTCCCATCATCGTACGGCAGGTGGAGATCCTGCAACGGGTCGCCGCCACCGTTTTTGTCGTCGCGCCGGACGCCGCGCGCTTCGCGGATCTCGGCCTGCCCGTCTACCCCGACCTGCTGCCGGGCGCGGGCGCGATGGGCGGCCTGCACACCGCGCTCGAAATGTCGCCGGCTGAGCGGGTGCTCGTCGTCGCGTGCGACATGCCATTTCTGCACGACGGCATGCTCGAACGGCTCATCGAGCTCGCGGCCGGGGCAGACGGCGCCTGGGTGCGGACTGCGCACGGCGTCGAACCGCTGCTCGCCTGCTACCAGCGCGCCACGCGCGCAGCGGTGAGAGACGCCATCGGCGCCGGACGGCTGAAGCTGGCGGACCTCGACACCGTCTTGCACATGCGGGAGCTGGCTGCCGTGGAGCTGGCCGCGTTCGGGCCGGCGGACGAGCTGCTGGCCAACGTCAACGACCCGGCCGACTACGGCAAAGTAGAATAGCCCCGCGCATGATTCTCCCGCTGCACGCGACGGTCCGCGCGCGCCTCGCGCGCGCGCTCGAACAGGCCTTCGGCCTCACGGACGCCGATCGACCCGCCATCGTCATCGAGACGCCGCCGCGGCGCGCGCTCGGCGACCTCTCCGTGCCGGTGGCCTTCGAACTGGCGCGCAAGCTGCGCCAGGCGCCGCGCGCGATCGCGCAGACGCTCGCCGGCGCGCTGGGACCCATCGAGGGCGTCAGCAGGGTCGAGGCCACGCCGAACGGCTATTTGAACTTCTACCTCGATCGGGCGGTGTTCCTGACGGCGCAGCTGGCCGCGCGGTCGTCGCCGGCGGTCGACGGCGCGGTCGGCAAAGTCATCGTCGAGCACACGGCGATCAACCCGAACAAGGCCGCGCACATCGGACACCTGCGGAACGCGGCGCTCGGCGACACGCTCGTCCGCGCGCTCAGATTCCAGGGCCGGCCGGTCGAAGTGCAGAACTACATCGACGACACAGGCGTCCAGGTCGCGGACGTCGTGGTCGGCTTCACGACGCTCGAGCAGAAGGACGTGGCCGCGGTCCGCGCGCTCGCGGATCGGCCCGACGTCCGATTCGACTACTACTGCTGGGATTTGTACGCGCGGGTCACCGAGTGGTACGAGGCGGACGCCTCGCGCCTCGACCTGCGCGCCAAGGCGCTTCATTCCATCGAAGACGGCAATAACGCCCTTGCCGAAATGGGCGCCCTCATCGCGGAGCGCATCGTGCGCTGCCACTTGAGGACGATGGCGCGCTTGAACGTCGGGTACGACCTCCTCACCTACGAGGGCGACATCCTGCGCCTGCACTTCTGGGCGACGGCGTTCGACGAGCTCAAGTCACGCAACGCGGTGTTCCTGCAGACAGAGGGCCGCCTCAAGGGCTGCTGGGTCATGCCCATCGAAGAAGACACGGAGGACGCGGAGAGTACGGAGGACACGGAGAAAGGCCAGACGGACCAGGCGGAGCCCACGGAGAAGACAGACGAAGACGCCGACGTGAGCCAGCGCGAGAAGGTCATCGTCCGCTCGAACGGCACCGTGACCTACGTCGGCAAGGACATCGCCAATCAGTTCTGGAAGTTCGGGCTGCTCGGGCGCGATTTCTACTACCGCATCTTTGAACGCCGCGGCGACCACGTGCTCTGGGCGACGACGTCCAAGCCGGGAGAGGCGCAGGGCCTGCCGAAATTCGGACAGGCGTCGGCCGTCTACAACGTCATCGACACGCGCCAGGCGTACCTGCAACTGCTGCTGAAGCAGGCGCTCGCGACGATGGGGTTTGGCGAGCAGGCGAAGGCGTCCACGCACTTCTCGTACGAGATGGTCGCGCTCTCGCACTCGACGGCGCGCGCACTCGGCTACGCGGACACGGAGGCGAGCGGCAAGCCGTTCGTCGAAGTGTCGGGGCGAAAAGGCCTCGGCGTAAAGGCCGACGACCTGCTCGACCAGCTCGTCGAGACGGCCAGCCGTGAAGTGACGTCGCGGAACCCGGATCAGTCGCCGGTGGAATCGCGTCGCACCGCCGAAGCGATCGCGACCGCGGCCGTGCGCTACTTCCTTGTGAAGTACACGCGCGCGAAAGTGATTGCGTTCGACATCGAGGAGGCGCTGAGCTTCGAGGGCGAGACGGGGCCGTACCTGCAGTACGCGGCGGTCCGGGCGGGCAACATCCTGGCCAAGCTGGCCGAACGGGACCAGATTGACCAGGCCGGCGTGATCGCGCGGCTCCCGTCGCTCGGTCGAGGTCCGATCGACACCGGCGACGAAGCCGACGAACTCTGGGGCCTCGTGCTCGAGGCCGCCCGGCTGGATGAGATCGTGGATTCGGCGATCCGATCGCTCGAGCTCTCCGGACTGGCGAAATACGCGTTCGGACTGGCGCAGTCGTTCAATGCGTTCTACCACCGGCAGCCGATTCTTCGCGAAGAGCGTGAGGACGCGCGTCTCTGGCGCGCGGCGGCGGTGGCCTACACCGGGCGGCAACTGACGCAGGCGCTCGCGTTGATGGGCTGCGACGTCCCGGGGCGCATGTGAAACCGCGCATCGGTGTGGCGTGGCCCAAGGCCGCGTATCTGGCGTCGCTGACCCGGGCCGGCGCCGAGCCGGTCGAGCTCAAGCCGGAGCGGGACGCGCTGCCGGGTGCGCTCGCGCAGTGCGACGGCATCCTGCTGACGGGCGGCGTGGACGTGAATCCAGCCGAATATGGTGAGCGGGACGTCCATCCGAGCGTGGAGATCAACTCGGAGCGCGACCGCTACGAACTGGCGATCGCGCGCGAGGCACTCGCACGAGACCTCCCCATCCTGGCCATCTGCCGTGGCGCGCAGGTCCTGAACGTCGCCGCCGGCGGCACGCTCGTGCAGGACATTCCCAGCCAGCATCCGACGTCGCTCGCGCATTCAATCGAGGAACCCAAGAGCGCCATCGCCCATGACATCGCCGTCACGCCCTCAACGTGCCTGGCGGTCCTCTTGAACGATCAGCTCGACGCCGGCCACCGCCTCGCCGTCAACAGCCGGCACCATCAATCCGTGAAGGATCCCGGCGCCGGCTTCGTTGTCTCCGCTGTCGCGCCCGACGGCGTCATCGAGGCGATCGAAAAGCCGGACGCCACCTTCTGTGTGGGCGTGCAATGGCATCCGGAGGATCTCGGACCCTCGCCACTCTTCACTGGATTAGTGGAGGCGGCCAAGAAACGCGCCCATGCAAAATAGGCTCGCGCTTTTCCAGGTACGCCTCGTACGCTAGGTACGCCGGGTACGACGAACCTGGATTCTTGCCGACTTCTTTAGTAAAGGAAGATGACCAGCGTAAGTTCATTCCAGGTACCTGGCGTACCTGACGTACCCGACGTACCCGGCGTACGTCACGGCCTGTCGAACACGACGATCGTCTCCACGTGCGGTGTGTTCGGAAACAGATCGAGCGCGTCAATTGACGTGATGCGATATCCGGCCTGGACGAGCCGCGCGGCGTCGCGCGCGAGCGTCGGCGGATCGCAGGAGACGTAGACGACGCGGGGCGTGCGCCAGCCGATGAGGCCGCGGACGGCCTCGGCCGAGATGCCCGTCCGAGGGGGATCGAGAATCACGACGTCGGGCGGCGGGTCCGGCCGCTGGAGCACGACCTGCTCGACGGGCGCGCGCACGACGCGCAGGCGTTCCCGCCACGGCCCCGCGTTGGCGTCGAGGTCGGACGCGCTCGATCGATCGCCTTCGACGGCGGTGACGAACGCACCGCGAGCGGCGAGCGCGACCGCGAACAAGCCGACGCCGGCATAGAGATCGACGACGCGCTCGCCCGGG
Source organism: Acidobacteriota bacterium (assembly GCA_031405995.1). Lineage (GTDB taxonomy): Bacteria > Acidobacteriota > Vicinamibacteria > Vicinamibacterales > SCN-69-37 > JANOGJ01. The sequence goes on along the minus strand of JANOGJ010000600.1, from coordinate 2,362 downwards.
CTCGCGTCGAGTACACGACGCACGAGCGTGCCCGTCAGAAACCGGTTGCCCTGAAAGAAGGATGTCGCCTTCCGCGTCCAGGCGGGCAGCTGGCCAACCGGTGAGTCGCCGCCGAAGAGCGCGTCGGCCGTGTCGGTGACGGACGCCGAACCCGCGAGCGTCACGATGCGGTCGCCGGCCTGAGTCGTGACGCCTGTCACGCCGTCCGGCAGCGCGAGCGCGTGCGCCAGATCGTCGAGTCGCGCCCGGTCGACCGGCGCGAGGTGAAACACGCGCTCGGTGGCAGCGATGTTCTCGGCGACAGTCAGGGCCTCACACTGAGCGCTGCGATCGCCCAATGCCGCCAGCACTCGCAGCACGGCCGGCACGGTGTCCTCATGGAGCTGTCTGGTCGGCGCGGCGTCGCACAATTGGTGCGAGCCCTCGCGGAAGAAGCCGACCTGCCCGGCCCGGTGATGGAGCCGGGCGCGCAAACGGTACGCGGTCTCGGGGGAAGGCGTCACCACCGGCGCGGCCTCGAGAGGCAACCGCCCGATGCGCCGGAACGCGTCGGCGATCAGCTCCGCCTTCAGGAGTAACTGGCGCTCGTATTTGATGTACGCGTACGCAACTCCGCACGCGGGATCGCCCGGCGGCGTCCGACGGTCCGGGCTCGGCGTCAGGATCTCCGTCACGCGCGCCCACATGCCCTGCTTGTTCTCGCGCTCGACTCGCGCGCGAACGCGCTCACCGGGAATCGCGCCCGCGACAAAGACAACGCGTCCGTCGACGCGCGCCAGCATGCGCCCGCCGGCGACGGGGCGTTCGATGTCGAGTTCGAGGTGCGGGTTCACTGCGCTGATCCTAAACTAACGGCGATCGCGGTATCCGGAGGGCGCCCCGGCCTACGAAACAGACGCCGTCGCCTTCGCCAGGCTGACGTGTCGAGTTGCAGCCACGCGTGCGTCGGCTCTTGCCGGCGACGCTCGGCGCGACCGTGATCGCCGCGCTCGGCCACACCTCAGCGTTCAGGGGCGCCCGTGGTTCCGCGACCGAGTCGTCCTGCTCGCGCCCGACGCGCCCTTTCGCGAACCCTGTCCAAGATCACGCCAACGCCAAACCACTGCAAGACCGAGAGGGCAAGGGCGAGGATAAGAGAGTAGGAGCCATACGAGAGCCCAAACGGCTGCGGGCCCTGGAACTGCTGCGATACGGCTCCAAGGATCCGCAGGACCAGCATTGCGACAACGAAGGACGGGAGGTTCAGCGACATGAAGTAGGTGAGCGGTGATGCCGCATCGGAAAAGGTCCACCGATTAAAGAACACGAGACCTAAATCGGCGGGACCACCGACCGCATAAGCGACGTAGGGCTCCGCGTCGCCTTTCCATCCCCCATGGGTCGCGATGTAGGCTGCGGCAACAACGAGGAAAAGGACCGCGTTGGCAAGCGGAAGCAGGATCCGGAAGCGCTTCATCGCGGAAACCCTCCCGAATGAGTCGTTCGCGTTCCCCGTTGAGGTCCACCACGGCGCCGGGCTTCGTTTTCCGCGTCCACAGCCCTCCGGTTGGTTCGGTTAGGGTCGATGCGCGGGTCGCGGAGATAGCCAAGAGCGTGACCGATCAGTTCGTGCGCAACGGCCTCTCCGAGCGTCGGGGTTGGAGCTTCGCGTAGGAGCGCACGGATGTCGGTCGGATCGACAACTACTTCGATGAACCCGGAGCGGGTTCGGTAGGCGGGCTGCGCCACGGCACCGCCGTAGGTAGCCCCGACGTCCTTCGTGGGGTTAACGACGAGCCTATCCAAGAAGCTACTCTTCAGCGTTATTGTTTCGCCAAACCCGAACTGGACGATGTCGGTGGACTCGCCGACGGTGCGCTTGAAGAGCTCGGTTGCCTCGAAGGCCGGGGTCTCGATCCTCCGGTAGCCGGCGGACTCGAGAATGCGCCGCGCCGCCTGCTCGACGGCGAGCCGCAGCGCGGCCTGCTCGGGCAGCACGTCGAAGGTGCCGCGCGGGGCCTGGAGCTTGTCGCTCACGAGCGCGCCGGCAGATCCTGGAGGAACGGGTTGCTCGCCCGCTCACGGCCGAGCTCGGTGACGCCCATGTGCCCGGGAAGGACGAGCGTGTCGTCGTCGTAGCGGCGGGCCAGCTCGGCGATCGAGGCGATCAGGGTGCCGTGATCGCCGCCGGGCAGGTCGGTGCGGCCGATCGAGTCCTGGAACAGCACGTCGCCGGAGGCCAGGACGACGGGGACGTCCGGGTACTCGGGATCGCGATCGAAGGCGTAGGTCACATGGCCCGGGCTGTGGCCCGGGGTGAAGATGACGTCGATCTCGAACCCGGCGAGCGACAGGCGCTCACCACCTTCGACCGTCTGCTCGG
>JANOGJ010000588.1:0-5300 GCA_031405995.1 Acidobacteriota bacterium | reverse complement strand
CTGAAGCCCGGTCAGACCGTGGAGCAGGCCACGCTGGCGCTGCGGGGCGTGCAGCGCCAGATTCACGACGCGACGCTGCCCGCATGGGAGCCTCGAGACCTCGAGAGCTATCTGAAGGACCCGTTCACGATGATCTCCGCCGCGACGGGCATCTCCGGCCTGCGCACCCGCTATCAGACGCCGCTCACCGCGATCCTGGTCGTCGTCGCGCTCGTCCTGCTGATCGCCTGCGGCAACATCGCCAACCTGCTCATCGCGCGCGCGACGGCGCGGCGGCCGGAACTCAGCCTGAGGCTGGCGCTCGGCGCCAGTCGCTGGCGCCTGTCGAGGCAACTGCTCCTCGAGAGCCTCATCCTCGCCGGCGCCGGCGCGGCCGTCGGGTTGGTCTTCGCGCAATGGGGCGGTCGCCTGCTCGTGCGCCAGCTGACGACGGCCACGAACGTGGTCTGGCTCGATCTGTCACTCGACTGGCGCGTCCTGCTATTCACGACGGGGGTGGCGGTCGTGACCGCCGTCTTCTTCACCCTGGCGCCCATGTTCACGCTGCTGCGGGTCGCGCCGAACGAGGCCCTGAAGGAACGCGGGCGCGGCGTCGCCGGCGACGCGCGATTCGGTCTGCGGAACACGCTCGTCGTCGCCCAGGTCGCGCTGTCGCTCACCCTCGTCGTGGCCGCCGGCCTCTTCGCGCGCACGTTCTCGTCCCTGGCCGGGCGTCCACTCGGCTTCGATGCCGCTCCCGTCCTGGTCGTCGGCATCGACGCGGGGAAGAGCGCCGTGCCGGCTGCCGGCCGCAGGACCTTGTTTGCGCGCATGGAAGAGTCGGTGGCCGGTCTCCCCGGCGTCGCGAGCGTGGCGATGTCGGCGTTGACCCCCGTTGGCCCGGGGGCGTGGAACATGGAGGTCGAACTGCCCGGCGGCCCGGCGTTGGCCCGGAATCAGAAACTGTCCTGGATCAACGCGGTGTCACCGGGATGGTTTGGGACCTACGGCATGCGCGTGACGAGCGGCCGAGGTCTCGAGGACCGCGATCGGCTCGGCGCGCCGATGGCGGCGGTGGTCAACGAGGCCTTCGTCCGACGCTTCCTGCCCGGCAAGAACCCGATCGGCGTGCAGATTCCCGACAGGCCCGAGAAGACGACCTACGAGATCGTCGGCGTGAGTGAAGACGCGGTGTATCGCTCGCTTCGCGCGGAGGCGGCGCCGACGATGTTCATCGCGTTTGCCCAGCAGGCGGAACCGTGGTCGAGCCTGGCCCTGAGCGTGCGCGCGTCGGGAGGCGAGCCGATGCGGCTCTCTCGCAGCATCGCGGATGCGCTCGACCGGGTCGAACCACGCGTGGCGCTGACGTTCCGACCGTTGACCGATCAGATCCGCGCTTCGCTGACACAGGAGCGACTCGTCGCGAGGCTCTCCAGCTTTTTCGGCCTGCTCGCGCTGCTCCTGGCGGGATTGGGCCTCTACGGCGTCACGTCATATTCCGTGAGTCGTCGTCGAGCGGAGATCGGCATCCGCATGGCGCTCGGCGCCGGCGCGCCGGCCGTCGCCCGTCTCGTGCTGAGGCAAGTCGCCTGGCTCGTGGGTCTTGGCGTGCTGATCGGCGCCGGGGCGAGCCTGTGGGCGGCGCGCTTCATCTCGGCGCTGCTCTATGGGTTGGCGCCGCGCGATCTGACCACGCTCGTCATGGCGGCGGCGGTGATGGCTGGTGTCGGCGTGCTGGCGGGCTGGCTGCCGGCGCGCCGGGCCGCGCGCATCGATCCCACGGTGGTCCTGCGGGACGGCTAGGCCAGGAAGTCCTCCGGCCTCACGCCGAGGACCGAGGGCGGGCCGTCAATTGACGGCGGAAGCGCATGTGGCCTACGCTGCCTCCTCGCACCAAAGCAGGAGGAGTCACATGAGAAGAATCACAAGCTCGATTCTGGTGGTACTCGGCGTTGTCATCCCCGTGGCGTTGCTGGCGCAGGCCGCAGCCCCCCCGGTGTACAACGTCCTGAGCGTCTACCGGGAAACCGTGAAGGTTGGCAAGGGGAGCGCGCACGACGCGCACGAAGTCGCGTGGGCCGGCGCCCTGGTGGCGGCGAAGAACCCCACCGGCTTCCTCGCCATCTCGGCGATGACCGGACCATCGGAGAACTGGTACATCAGCCCATTTGCCACCTGGGCTGACTACGAGAAGTCGAACAAGGCCACGGAGGACACCCCGGCGCTGGCCGCCATCCAAAAGCGGTACTCAGCAATGGAGGGCGACTACCTGACTGACGGTCGGATGATGCTGCTGACGGCGGCGCGGGACTTGAGTTACGGGGCGGCCGATCTCGCGGCGAGCCGGTATTTCAGTGTCACGCGGATCACGGTCCGTCCGGGTCACAACGCCGAATACGAGGAAAGCCGCAGGATGGTCAAGGCGGCCCACGAGAGCGCCAAGCTCACGGACAGCTTCACGCTCTGGCGAGTCAACTCCGGCGCCCCCGCAGGCACGTACTATCAGTTCGTCGCCCGCAAGTCCTTCGGCGAGATCGACGAGGCCGCGGCGATGCACGGCCCCGCCTACCAGGCCGCGCTCGGCGGCGCGGACGGACAGAAGAAGCTGGACGCGCTCGCGGCGTCGGCGATCATCAGCTCGCAGGTCGATCACTTTGCGTTTGCGCCGCAGCAGAGCATCCCGCCGGCCGACTGGGTGAAGGCGGATCCCGGCTTCTGGGCGCGCAAGCCGCCGGCGGTCAAGAAGGTTCAGTAGTCGTCTCGGCGCGACACACAGGCGGCCGTCCACGGGGACGGCCGCTTTCTTTTTGCGTCAGGAGGAGCGAACTCGTCAGCCCTGCACCGCGCGAATCTTGCCTTGCTTGACGAGCACCGTCAGCCGCTTGGGGCTGGCGTCCCCCTGGTCTTTCGGCCCGATGACCACCGCGCGCGTGGCCGATTCGCTGGAAGTCGGCTGCGCCTTCTCGAGGACCGACTCCTCGGCGGAGTCGCTCTTGTACCGCTGATGCAATCGCTTCACCGACGGCGTCGTGCTGTCCGGAGGAAGAAAGCGGGGATCGCGCTTGGACTTCTTCATCACGACCTCACTCTCCGGGAATGCCTTACGGACGACGTCGTCGTCCTGCTGATTGCGTTTTCGCGGCATCGCAGTTCTCCCGTCCACTCTACCAACCGAGGCCCAGACAGGTGAACTGCCTGAGGATCTTGTGTTCGATGGCAATGTCCCAGACGTCTTCCATCTCGTGCGGCAGGTCCTTGAGGTACTGGATTTTCGCTTGAAACAGGGCTTCCGCGGGCGCCAGGCCGCCGATGAGCCTGGTCCAGAACTCGACGTGCATCGGTTTGCCGTGTGACATGGCATTGCCGGGCGGCGAGTAGTGACTGCCCGTGCAGCCGACGAAGGCGTTGTACCCGGATCGCAGGTAGCGCAAGGCAATCGACTGGTCGGGCGTTCGAGCCATGAGCGAACGACCGGGCAGCACGCGCGAGGCGATCTGGCGGACGGTCAGCGCGCCCCAGCAACACCCGGTGAACACGACTCCGCCGCCGTTCGCGGGCACTTGATCGATGTTGAACGCCTCCGGATACTCGGGTTCCTGGCCGACGAAGCGCGTCGCATCGCTATCGAGACCGTGCAGCATGAAGTAGACGAGGGGCACGCCCGCGCCGTCGCTGTTCAGGTCGTCGGCCGACGCAGGCAGGCTCGCGATCGCCGCCGCGGCGCCGGGCAGCAAGGCCACGATATCGGTCGCAAACGGCCGCTTCGCGTTGTACAGGGAGAAACGCCCGGTCTGAAGGTTCACGTGTCCGGCCGTCAACGCGTTCAAGACCAGGTCGCTCGACTTCCCGTCCGGAATGCGCGAGACGGGCAGCTCGGGCAGGTCGTCGCTGTCGTTGTCGCCGTAGAGGGCGTCGCTCCACACGATGAAGTCGTCGGCGTCGTCGTCGGCGTCGTCGCCGAGTGACTCGCGGATTTCCGGTGGCAGCGTGTCGAGCCGCTTCGCCGGCAGCACGTCGTATCCCCCGAGCAAGACGACGCCGCGATACCGATCGGTCAGGCGTTCCCTGACCCGGTCGATGGCCGTCCGGGCATCGGCCACGTCGAGATAGTGCTGGCCGCCGTTCTCGACGAGCGAGATGGCGGCATCGGCCTCGGCGCGCCCGATGTTGGCTCGCAGCAGGTTCCGGTTGCTGACGAACAAGAGCGCCGGCAGATCGCGACCCGCACCCAGCTTCCTGGTGACCAGCCGAGCGCCGACCGGACCGGTGCCGGTGCGCGGATCGTTGGCGCGCACGACCTGTGAGACTGTCGTGGTCCGGCCTTCAGACTCGACGGTAATCACGACCCGACGCAGATGGTCCGGTATGCGCGCGATGACCTCCAGGTGACCCGTTCCGGTAACCGTGCTGACGGAGGCCGATCCTGCCGGAGCCGCGGTCAGGTCGTTCGGCTGGGGAGGACGCGGGTTGACCGCGGAGTTGTTCAGGCTCCCTTTGGCAATTCGCAGCGGAGCGGACGTGGCGGCCGGACGAATCTCGACGCGTCCGTTCTTGTCCGTCCGCGCCCAGGTAATCGAGGCCTGTTCTCCCTTCAGCAGCGTCAGCACCTCGCGTGCCGGGTGACTCGGATCCGCGCTTCCTCCGGAAACGCCGAACAGCCTGGTCGCGCTCCATTGCGCCCGGACGTCGTCGTCGATCCCGTTGTGGCTGCCGTGGTGCGCGAGCTTGATGAACCTGTACGGACCGGCGTTGGCGATGACCTGCCGCAGTGCCGTCATTTCGGCGTCCAGACCGCTGACTCCCGGATCGGCGAACTGCATGTCGCCCGTGAGCAGCACGCGTTTGCCGGCCGGGCCAAGCGACAGGACAATGCTTTGGTCGTTGAGCGCGGCGCCCAGTCGGCTGCCGTCGGCCGTGGCGTCCTGCATCGAGTCGGCCGCCAGCCGCCGATAGACGTCGGCATCGGCCAGCGCCGCATCGCTGCCGACGAGCCGTATCGCGTCGTCGATCGCGTCCTGCATCGAGGAGGCAATCGCGCGGCGGCAGATCTCGAGGTGTTCGTCGGTTGGGCCGAGCACCTTGAGGCCCGTACTGGCGAACTCAGCCACCAGGGCCGTGATGTCGTCCCGCCCATAGCGAACGACCGTCGTGCCGGCATCGGCCAGCGCCTGGATCATGTCTTTGTAGGTCTTCTCGAGGCCGACGGCATCGGCCAGGAACCGTTCGATCGCGGCATTGTCTTCGAAGTCGTCCGCGCGCGGCTCTTCGCGCAAGGCCGCGACCACGCGGGCGGCGACCGGCGAATCCGGCAGGACACGATC
>JANOGJ010000574.1:0-4525 GCA_031405995.1 Acidobacteriota bacterium | reverse complement strand
CGGCAGCGACATCGTGCTGGAAGCGGCGGACGGGACCATCGGCAGCAATACGGCCGACGGGCGCATCTACACAAATCTCGTGGGCGACGGCGCGCTGACGGCGCGCACGCAGGGCGACGTGAACATTGTCGAGCGCACGGGCAACATGCGGGTGGAAAGCGTGTACTCGGCCGGGGGAGTGGTGCGCCTGGACACGCTGGCGGGCTCCATCGTCGACGGCGTCGACCACAGTTTCACCAAGGTGAAGGCGGCGCACATCGAGCTGAACGCAGTGGGCGGCGGAATCGGCGAGGCGAGCGACTACCTCGAAGTGGACACCACCGACGCGGGCAACCTCACGGCCACGGCGCAGTTCAACATCCACATCGCCGAGTCGGAAGGCAGCATGCAGGTGCGCAATATCCTGTCGCACCAGGGCGATGTCGACCTGAAGGCGGAGTTGTTCATCCTTGACGCCGTCGACGTGTCGAACCCGTACAACCCGGACTCGGCGGATTCGCCGAACAACACGAACCGGCCGAACGCCGATGTCATTGGCAACAGCATCAAGCTCACCGGGGTGGGCATCGGCCTCTCCGGCAACGAGCTCGACATCGACAGCCGCCACAACGGCACGGGCACGGTAAGCGCCACCAGCACGGTGGCGAACATCTACCTGATGGAGACGCTGGGCGACATGGCGCTGGGCCAGATCGGCACCGCGGCCATTGCATTCCTGACCGTGCCGGGCGGAAGCATTCTCAACGGCGCAGCGCCTGGCGTGTCGAACGTGACTTCCGGCAGCGTGCGGCTGTTTGCCAACAGCGACATCGGCAGTGCGAGCAAGGCGCTGTACACGACGGTCGGCAACCTGCAGGGCCGTTCGAGCACCGGCAGCACCTGGATCACCAACGAGGGAGCGCTCAACGTCACCACGGTCGACGACGACCAGGTGGAGGGCGGCGACACCGAGAACGACGAGGCCAACGGCGCGGAGGCGGGCGGCTCGGTCTACATCAGCGCCGGCAGCCCGGTGACGGTGTTCGAAGACATCGTCGCGGATGAGGAAGTGGTCATCGTTGCGCTCGACGACAACAACGACAGCGACTTCGACGGCACGGCCACGCCGAGCATCGACGACGACGCGGACTTCATCCGCGTCAAGAGCGGGGTGACCATCCAGAGCGACACCTACGTGCGCCTGCTGGCGGGAGACAACCTGTACCTCGAGTCCGGCGCGACGATCGTGTCGCCCGTGGGCGTAGAGCTGCAGGTCGACTTCCAGGGCAACGCACTGGGCAACCCGGCGCCACAAGGTGCGCCGAACGCCGACGCCGGCGGGGCCCAGATGTTCGTCAATGGCATCGTCAACGCGCCGGAGATCACGCTGCGCGGCGGCAACCAGGCGGACAACATCCTGATCGACGTGCAGGGCGCGAACGGCCTCAACGGCCACGTCGTCGTCAAGGGTGGCGACGGCAACGACCTCGTGACGGTCAACCAGATGCGCACGCGCGTGCCCAGCATCGACATCGACGGCGAAGGCGGGTCGGATACCGTCGTCGTCAATACCACCGGGCCGAGCGAGAACTACCTGATCAACGTGTTCGACACGGGCACGATCGGCACCGACACGCTGCTGGTGAACGGCACGGCGGCGGCAGACACGTTCCTGCTCCGCGCCAGCGCCAATCCGGGCGGCGTCGCCTTCGTGGCGTCGCTGCACGGCGATCCGTCCGCAACGGCGGAACGCGTCAACTACAACCGCAACCTCGAGCACCTGGTGGTGGACACCGCCGGCGGCAACGACTTGGTCGCGCTCGACGACAACTGGGCGCAGACCACGATCATTGGCGGCCTGGGCGCGGACCAGTTCCAGGTCGGGCAGATCTTCAAGTCGCAGCGCGATGCGGATGCGGGAGTCGCAGCCGCAGATATCTTCCAGACCACCGAGACGACGCGCGGCTACCTGAGCAACGGCGTCAGCTACCAGACCACCATCAACGGCGGCGACGACGCGGATCTCTTTACCGTGTTCCGCAACGTGGCGCCGCTCAACCTGAACGGCGGGGCAGGCGACGACACCTTCACGATCCGCGCGTTCGCGGCCGAAGGCTCGACCGACAGCACCGTCGCCGGCGGCTTCGGCGTGAACCTGGTGCAGTACGTGCTCAACGCTCCGGTCCATGTGAACGGCGGCGAGGGCACCGACACGCTGCGCGTGATCGGCACCGAATTCGCCGACCAGGTCGTGATTACGGCGGACAGCATCATCGGCATGGGCATTTCCGTCGACTTCACCGGCGTGGAGAAGCTGGAGATCGACTTGGCCGAGGGCGACGACACCTTCTACGTGCTCAGCACGGCCGCCAACGTCGAGACACGCCTGTTCGGCGGGCTGGGCACCGACCACTTCATCGTCGGCGGCGACGTGCCGGCCATCATGTCCGGCAACGCGCTGATCTACCCGGGCACCGACGGACCGCACCTGCTGAACGGCATCGACGGCCCGCTGCTGCTCGATGGCGGCCTGAGCGCCGGTACGGCTGGCGGACTCGGCGCCCCGGTAATGCTGCCGGGCGAGACCAACACCCCGGCCTCCGACGGCACGATCGTCGAATACGACGGCACCGGCGCGGCCGGCGCGATCGACACGATGATCGCCAACACGGCCGAGTTGGCCGCGGCAGTCGGTGGTCTGGGCAACATCGGGACGCTGGCCGGGCGCACGCTCGAGATCAGTCAGGGGCCCGGCCTCGGCCGCTTCTGGCAGATCCAGGGCGTCTCCGTGAATGGAGACCAGGCTACGCTGACGCTGAAGAACGCGAGCCAGCCGGCGGCCGAGTGGGGCGTGCCGGGCACGGGCAGCAAGTTCGCGCTCTCCAACCTGTCGTCGAACTTCTTCGTCCCGGAGACGGAGCAGGTCGACTTCGCCACCATCTACAACGACGAAGCCAAGAACAGCCAGTCCGGCACGCTCACCGCGAGCAGCTTGACGGGGCTCGGCATGGGCGACGGCGTTGGCGCGGACGGCATCACCTACGGCAACCTGGAGTCGATGGAAGTGTTCCTCGGCTCCGGCGTGGACACCTTCAACGTGACGGGCTCCATGTCGCGCGAGGACGGTTTCCGCACCATCACGTCCGTCCACACCGGTGCCGGCAACGACCTCGTCACGATCTCCCTCGAGGCCGGGGTCGACGGCGTATTCGCGCTGAACGGCGAAGCCGGCGACGATTTGATCGACGCCAGGGGGTCCAGCGTCTCGCTGATCCTCTTTGGCGGCACGGGCAGCGACACCATCTTCGGCGGCCAGGCGGCCGACGTGATCTTCGGCGACCGCGGCCAGTTCGACTACCAGGACGCGGGCGGCACCGTCGTCACGCGCCTGGGCCTCGACCTGGGCGAGCGCGGCGTGATCGATCCGAAAGATCCCGCATACATTGACGACACCCTAAATCCGTCCTACGTGCCGGCGACGCAAACCGACGGCAACAACGACGAGAGGATTGTCGCGTTTACCCGCGATGCGGATGCGGGCGATGTGGATACGATCGACGGCGACGCCGGCAACGACGTCATCTTCGGCGGCGCGGGCGGCGACACGATCTCCGCGGTGCTGGGCGGCAAGATCATCCTCGGTGACTTCGGCCGCGCGGAGCTGTTCGGCGCGGTCGGCGAAACCAACGACGTGTTCTCCACCGACGCAGGGAAGGGCGGCAACGATCACATCACCGGCGGCGCCGATGCGCTCGGCAACATCATGATCGGCGGCGGCGGGGACGACGTGTTGCGCGGCGGGGCCGGCGACGACGTGATCCTGGGGGACAGCGGCTATGTCCACCGCGATGCGTCGAGCATGGTGACCAGCGTGAATACCATTGCGCCGAGCATCGGCGGGGTGGACGACATCCAGGGCGGCGCCGGCTTCGACGTGATCATGGGCGGCGCCAGGGGCGACGTCTTCTTCGCGCCCACCGGGGGCAAGATCATCCTGGGCGACAACGGCCAGGCAAACCTGGCCGGACCTGACCGCGATGTGTTCAGCACCGATCCGGAGGATGTGAACGGCGGCGTGGACCACATCACGGGCGGCGCCGACGGCGCGGGCAACGTCATGATCGGCGGCTCGGCCGGCGACGTGATCCGCGGCGGCGCGGGCGACGACACGATCCTGGGCGACAGCGGCTATGTGCGGCGTGACACGGACAGCTCACTGATCCAGGTCTACACGATCGCGCCGAGCATCGGCGGCGTGGACGACATCCAGGGCGGCGCCGGCTTCGACGTCATCATGGGCGGCGCGATGGGCGATATCATTTTCGCGCCTACCGGCGGCAAGGTCATCCTGGGCGACAACGGGGTCGCGAATCTTTCCGACCTCGCGAACCCGGATGATCCGAACCGGGACGTCTACAGCACCGATCCGGAAGACGTGAACGGCGGTGTGGACCACATCACGGGCGGCGCCGACGGCGCGGGCAACGTCATGATCGGCGGCTCGGCCGGCGACGTGATCCGCGGCGGCGCGGGCGACGACACGATC
>JANOGJ010000555.1:0-2457 GCA_031405995.1 Acidobacteriota bacterium | reverse complement strand
CGATCCGCAGACCGGCGGCACGTGGGACGCCGTAATCACCGGGAGCGAGACGCATGCACTGATGCTGCGGACGCCGATCGACCTGCGCGACGCGAGCTCCGCGGTGCTGCTGTTCGAGTCGCGGCTGTCGGGAGGGCTGTCGGTCGCCGCCGTCGAAGTCAGCCGCGACGGGGTCATCTGGGAGCGCGTGGCCGTCCTGCCGCCGAGCGACGACTGGACGACCGTCGCGGTGGATCTCAGCGCGTACGTAGGCGACGTCGTCTTCGTGCGGTTCGTCTACGCGGGCGTCGCGCGGGTGGAGGGCCTGACCGCCGAGTCGTGGTCCATCAGGGGCGTGTCGGTCGAGACCCGCCTCCCACAAACGCCACGATCTCGACCTCAGCGCCCTCGCTGAGGCACGTTTCCCCGTAGCGATCCCGCTTCACCACCCGGCGGTCCACTTCCACGGCGACCAGTCGCGCGTCGATCGCGAGCGACCCGAGCAGGTCGGCCACGGTGGGCGAGCCGGGCACGTCGCGCGCTTCTCCGTTGAGGACAATCTTCATAACCGCACGCGGCTCATGGCTTCGGGGCCGAACGCTGCGAGCAGTTCGCGCGAGTACGCGAACACGTCGGGCGCCAGGTGCGCCGGCCGGTCACCGTCCGGCGGCGGCAAGGCGCGGGCGCGCGCCATGACTCGCTCGTAGTCGTCGGCCATCCGGGCGACCGTGTGTTCGGTCTCCCAGTACATGCGGGCGGCCCGGCCGAGTTTGGCGCGGAGGCCGGCATCCGTCGCGAGCCGTCGCATCGCCAGCAAGAGCGAGTGATCCTCGTCGAGGATGTCGATCGACACCGCGATGGCCGAGTCCGCTCCGGGCGCGCCCGGCGCCGGTATCTCCCACGTTCGCGGGTCGAGCGTCGGCACGGGCACGAGGTGTTCGAGGTCGACAATCACGGTCGGGCGAGCGGCCGCGAGCGCGCGCACCCACGGGCCTGATGTCTCGAGGGCGCTCGGCCAGCGCAGGTTCAGGGAGACGTCCACGGCCGCGATCCACTCGTCGAACGCCGCCGCGTCAAGCCGACCCAGCACGTCCGTGGCGTCCGTGAGGCCGAGCGCGTGGATGCGGCGGGTGAGGTCCAGGTCCGCGTCCGGTGTGCCCGCGAGCACCAGCCGGGTTTCCGGCGTGCGCGCATGGGTCACCGCGAACGCCGCCAGGATTTGCGGCACGCGCTTCTCAAAGGTGAGGCCGCCGAACACGCCGAACACGACGGCGGTGTCCGGGATGCCGGCGGCCCTGCGGCGCCCGCGCCATACGTCCTCGGCGACCGGCGTCTCGAGGCCCTCGCCCAACGCGATGTGGTCGATCGCTCGACCTGGACTGGAGCGTTGGATCTCCGCGATGGCGCCCCTGGCATGTGTGGCCGAGAGGCGCGACGATTCGAGGACGCCGCGGAGCATCGGCCACTGGTAGATGTAGGCCCCGTTCAGTCCACCGAGCGTCAGCTCCGCCCCATGTGGAGAGACGTCGGGATGGCTCCAGGCGAACTCCGCTCGATAGTCCGCCGCCCGGCCTCTCGAGAGCAGAGCGAGCGCGCGCGCGTGGTGCAGCCGGCCGTCGTGGAGGACGGCCAGGCCTGGCCACCGAAAGAGGTACGGCCAGATGTACTCGTGCAGGTGGGAGTTGCCGACCTGGTAGACGACGAGGTCGTACGATCGGGCGGCCTCGCGCCAGACGAAATCATGGGCGCCGAGGACGCGGACGCGGCCTGCGGCCGGTGGAGATGCGGGCTGCCGCCCTTCGGTCGGGACGCGCGATTCGTCCACGAAGACGTCGATGCCGTGGCCGCGCGCGGCAAGCACGGGCACGACGTCCGCGGAACGGCCCGCGACGCCACTCGGGTCCGGCGGCCAGGGGCTGAACCACGCCAAGCGCATGCGACACTATGTTATCTTTGCTTGTTCTTTCGGAGCACAAGCTCCGGAACACGCGCTGCATGGACGGTTTTGTCGGCATCCTCATCATGATCGGCTTGGGCGTCGGCTTCGCCGGCGGCTCGGTCCTGTTGTCGCAGTTCCTCGGGCCGCGCAAGCCGACCCCCGAGAAGAGCGCGCCCTACGAGTGCGGCATGCCTGCCGTCGGCGACGCGCGCGAGCGTCAGTCGGTCAAGTTCTACCTCGTGGCGATGGTGTTTCTGCTGTTCGACATCGAGGTGGCCTTCCTCTATCCGTGGGCGATCGCGGCGCGCGAGCTCGGCATGGTCGGGTTCTGGCAGGTCGTCACCTTCTTCGCCCTGCTCTCGACGGGGTACATCTACGTGTGGCGCAAGGGCGCGTTTGACTGGTCGGGAGAAAAAAATAGAGGGGTCTGACACCGCTTGCCGTCAGGCGTGTCTGACCCCTTTGACAGGTTTTTGACTTATGTCTGACCTCGAAATTCCCTTCCTCTCGACCACGGTCGAGAAGATGGTGCAGTGGGC
>JANOGJ010000499.1:0-2623 GCA_031405995.1 Acidobacteriota bacterium | reverse complement strand
CGTGTTCGCCCTTCAGCTCGCCGCCCGCCGCTCCCGCCCCATCTGGCCGATCTCCCTGATCGCGACGGGCGCACGGCTCGACCAGGTGCCGTTCCTGAGCGGGGTGATCTTCACGACCACCGCCGGCGCCGCGGCGCTGGGAAACCAGATGAGCGCGTGGCTGCTGAAGCGGACGCAGGTGGCCGTGCTCGTGCCCGCGATGGCCGCGCTCGCGGCCGCCGGGGCGTTGGTCTTCGGCCTGACCGCTCCGCTGGCCGCACTGCTGGCGACCTCCGTCGTGTTCGGCTGCGGGATCGGCATCGCGACGACCGCGACGTACACCGCTACGACCCACGCCGTCCCCGCCAGCGCGAGGGGCATGGCG
The DNA here is from genome assembly GCA_031405995.1 of Acidobacteriota bacterium. Taxonomy (GTDB): domain Bacteria; phylum Acidobacteriota; class Vicinamibacteria; order Vicinamibacterales; family SCN-69-37; genus JANOGJ01. The sequence goes on along the minus strand of JANOGJ010000499.1, from coordinate 2,259 downwards.
TTCGGGTACCTGACCACCGCGTACCTGGCCGGGCTGGCGGCGAGCCCGGTCATCGCCGGGCTGATCGGATCGCTGAGCATGCGCGGCGTGTTCTTCGCGGACGCAGTCGGTCTGGCCGTGCTGGCGTGGATCGTCCGCGCGAAGATGGCGGGCCCAGCGCCGGCGACGGCGACGGCCGCCCGAGGGTAGCGTCTCGTGCCTGGACTGATTCTCGATCCCCGCAGCTTCGGCGTTGATGACCTCGCGCCGGCGGTGGCGCACTTGCGCGCCGGCGGCGTCGTGGCGGTGCCAACGGACACGTACTACGGCCTCGCGGCCGATCCGACCCAGGCCGGGGCGGTGAAGAGAATCTTCGAGCTCAAAGGCCGCGCCACGGGCGAGGCGCTTCCGCTGATCGCGGTGTCTATAGAAGCCGTGGAGAAGTTTTGCGGCCCGCTCGGGTCGGCGGGGGCGCGGCTCGCCGCCCGCTTCTGGCCCGGTCCCCTGTCGCTGGTGGTGGACGCGCCGGCGGCCGTGGCGACGGCGGTGCACGCCGGCCGGGGCACGGTCGCGATCCGCGTGCCGGATCATCCGGTCGCGCGGGCGCTCGCCGGCGCGTTCGGCGGGCCGCTGACCGCGACGAGCGCGAACCGCAGCGGCGACCCGCCACGGCGCCTGGCGGCGGCGATCGCCGACCTCGGCGCCGACGTGTTCATCATCGACGCGGGCGAGACCCCGGGCGGACCGGCGTCGACGATCGTCGACGCGCGCGTCGCCCCGCCTCGGCTGGTGCGCGACGGCGCCGTGCCGTGGGACCGCGTGCTAGGATCGCTTACCCCATGATCAAGCGCGGCGCGTCGAACGAGTCGCGACTCGAACGGGCGGCGCTCGTCGGCGTCGTGACGCGCGCGTCGGCGCGCCTGCGCGATCCGGATGTGCAGTTGGACGAGCTCGCGGGCCTCGCGCGCGCGGCGGGCGCCGAGGTCGTGCTGCGGGCCACGCAGGAGCGCGCCGTTCCAGACGCCGCCACGCTCGTCGGTCGAGGGAAGGCGGAGTCGGTCGCCAATGCGTGCGAGGAACTCGGCGCGACTCTCGTCATCTTCGATCACGAGCTGACGCCCGGCCAGGCGCGCAACCTCGAGAAGGTGTGCGGCCGACGCGTGATCGACCGTACCGAACTGATCCTCGACATCTTCGCCCGGCGCGCCAGGACGCGCGAAGGGCAGTTGCAAGTGGAACTCGCGCAGTTGCAATACCGCCTGCCGCGGCTCGCCGGGTCGAGCGACGCGCTCTCGCGCCTCGGCGGCGGCATCGGCACGCGCGGACCCGGTGAAACGAAACTCGAGACGGACCGTCGCCGGATCCGCACGCGCATCTCCGTCCTCAAAGCCGACATCGCCGACGTGGGCCGGCGACGGGGCTACCTGCGATCACGGCGGAAGCGCGCCGACACGCCGTCCGTCGCCCTCGTCGGCTACACGAACGCCGGCAAGACCACGCTGTTCAACCGGCTGACCGGGGCCGACGCCGAGGCGTCCCCCTCGCTGTTTCAGACGCTCGATCCGCTTGTCCGGCGGGTCCGGCTTGGAGATGCCCGCCAGGTCTTGATGTCCGACACGGTCGGCTTCATCGACCGGCTGCCGCACCAGCTCGTCGCGGCCTTTCGCGCCACGCTCGAAGAAGTCGTGTCGGCCGACCTGCTGCTGCACGTCGTGGACGCCTCGGCCGACGATCGCGACCGGCGGACCGCCGCGGTGCAGAGCGTGCTGGCCGAGGTCGGCGCCAACAGCGTGCCCGTGGTCGAGGTGTTCAACAAGATCGATCGGCTGACCGCCGCGGAGGCGGCCCGGCTCACCGCGCTTTACCCGGACGCGCTGTTCATTTCGGCGTCGGCTCCGACCGGCATCGAGGCGTTGACCGCGATGATGGTCGCCCGTTTGGCGATGGACGCCGAGCGGATCCGCCTCACCCTCGACGACCGCCGCGAAGCCGATCGGCGCATGGTGGCCGACCTCTACCGGCATGCGCGCGTGGTGAGCCACGTCACGACCGATCGCGCCGTCGTGATGGAAGCGGACGTCCCACGGCGGCTGCTCGCGCGTTATCGGCGCGCGAAGGTGACGGCTTGACCGTCAAGGCGCTCGCGGGCGTCGTCGGCTTCGGCGGCGCGCTCGTCGCGGCGGGGGGGTGCGCGTCGAATCCCGCCGTGCCGGCCGGCGCCGGATCCGCGCATCCCGCGTTTGTGGAACCGGCCGTGCCGGCGTCGCTCAGCGTGCCGCC
>JANOGJ010000477.1:0-13321 GCA_031405995.1 Acidobacteriota bacterium | reverse complement strand
CGTCTCGCTCGGCCACAAGCAGCTGGTGAACGACCCGTGGGCCAGCGTGCAGGACCGGTATCCGGTCGGCGCGCGCATGAGCGGCAAGGTCGTCAGCGTCACCGACTACGGCGCCTTCATCGAGCTCGAGGCGGGGGTCGAGGGGCTGATCCACGTGTCCGAGATGTCGTGGAGCAAGCGCGTCAAGCATCCGTCGAAGATCCTCAACCAGGGCGACGCCGTCGAGGCGATGGTGCTCGGCGTGGATCCCGGCGCGCGCCGCATTTCGCTCGGCCTGAAGCAGGTCGAGAGCAACCCGTGGCACGAGCTGGCGGGCAAGTACCCGGTCGGCACCACGATCAACGGCAAGGTCCGCAACCTGACCGAGTTCGGCGCGTTCGTCGAAGTGGAAGAGGGCATCGACGGGCTCATCCACATCTCGGACATGTCGTGGAGCAAGATCAAGCACCCGTCGGAAGTCCTGAAGAAGGGCGATGACGTCGAGGCGCAGGTGCTCAGCATCGACGCCGAGAATCAGCGCTTGTCGCTCGGCCTGAAGCAGCTGCAGACGGGGATCTGGAAAGAGTTCTTCGACAAGCACAAGCCCGGCGACGTCGTCGAGGGCAAGGTGGTGCGGCTGACGAACTTCGGCGCGTTCGTCGAACTCGCCGACGGCATCGAGGGCCTGGTGCACGTCTCCGAGTTCGAATCGCCGGCGGGCGGGGAGAAGCTCGAGCTGCGCGCGGGCGAAACCACGCAGATGAAGATCATCCGCCTGGTGCCCGAGGAGCGCAAAATCGGCCTCAGCATCCGCGCGCTCAAGGACGAAGGTTACCGCGCCGACTGGGAGGCCTACTCCGAGACGACGGGCCGCCCGGAAGCGACGCTCGGGGATCATTTTAAACACCTCAAGTAACTGGTGAACTGGTGAACTGGCGAACGGGTGAACGGTGACCAAGGCCGAACTCGTCGAGGAAGTCTCCCGGGTCTCCGACCTCACGAAGAAGCATTCCGAGGTCATCGTCGACACCGTCTTCAAGAGCATCGTCGACGCGCTGCATCGCGGCGAGAAGATCGAGCTGCGGGGGTTCGGCAGTTTCCGGCTGCGGCGGCGCGAGCCGCGCAAGGGCCGCAATCCGAAGACCGGCGACCGCGTGGACGTTCCGCCGAAGCAAGTCCCGTACTTCAAGCCCGGCAAGGAACTGAAAGACCTGATCAATCGCTCGGTCGGGAGCGAGGCGGCTCCCGATTAACCGGCTCTGGACGCCGTGGAGGCTCGGGTACGTGACGGAGGCCAGCGGTCCCGGGGCCGGGTGCATCTTCTGCGACGCGCAGGCGCGCGGAGGCCAGGAGCCGCTGCTCATTCATCAGGGCGCCCGGTCGTTCGTCATCCTCAACAAGTTCCCGTACAACAACGGCCACCTCATGGTGGTCCCGAACCGGCACGTCGGACGTCTGGCCGGCCTCGACGGCGCGGAACTCTCCGAGCTCATGACGCTCACGCAGGCGTCCGAGCGCGTCCTCGAGGCCGTGTACCATCCCCACGGGTTCAACGTCGGGTTGAATCTCGGCAAACCCGCCGGCGCGGGGGTGCTCGATCACCTGCACTGGCACGTGGTCCCGCGGTGGGACGGCGACACCAACTTCATGACGGTCGTGGGGGAAACGCGCGTCCTGCCGGAGGAGCTGTCGGTCACGGCGGCCCGGTTGCGCGCGGCGTTCCCGGCAGGCGTCTGATATGGACTTCTCCCTCACGGCCGGCCAGGAGGCGTTTCTCGACGCCGTCCGCGTGTTCGTGCGGGATCGCGTGGCTCCGGCGGCCGCTCGCATCGACGAGACGGGCGTCTATCCGCGCCAGCTGGTGGACGAAGCCTCGCGGCTCTCGCTCACGGGCGTGACGATTCCGGCCGCGTTCGGCGGCGGCGGCCAGGACTACGTGACGTACGCGATGGCGATGGAGGCGATTTCGTTCGGCAGCGCGACGCTCGCCGTCATCCTCAGCGTCAACAACTCGCTGGTCGCCGAGCCGGTCCGCGACTTCGGCACGGACGCGCAGAAGGAACGCTGGCTCAAGCCGCTGGCCACCGGGCGGGCGACGGGCGCGTTCGCCTTGTCGGAGGCCAACGCGGGGTCGGACGCGGCCAACCAGCAGACCTCGGCGCGGCAGGACGGCAGCGGCTTCCTGCTGCGCGGCACCAAAGTCTGGGTCGCCAACGCCGAGGTCGCCGACGTCGCGATCGTGTTCGCGCGGACCGACCCCGGCTCGTCGCGGGGGAAGGGCGTCAGCGCGTTTCTCGTCCCGCTGAGCCTGCCCGGCATCACGCGCCGCGCATCCGATTCGCTCGGCGTGCGGGGGCTCGGCTGCATGGATCTGACGTTCGACGACGTCCGGATCGAGGGATCGACGCGGCTGGGCGAGCTCGGCCGCGGGTTCTCAATGGGGATGCGCGCGCTCGAAGGCGGCCGCATCGCGATCGCGGCCCAGGCGCTCGGCATCGGCCGGGCCGCGCTCGATCAGGCGATCGCCTACGCGCGCGAGCGCGAGGTCTTCGGCCAGCCGATCAGCGAGTTTCAGGCGGTGCAGTTCCAGCTGGCGGACATCGCCACGGATCTCGCCGCCGCGCGCATGCTGATGTGGCGCGCGGCCAGCCTGCGCGACCTCGTGCCGCGCGTCGCCTTCGAGGCGGCGATGGCCAAGCTGCACGCGTCGGAGGCGGCCCACCGCGCGGCCGACCGCGCCATGCAGATTCTCGCGTCGGCCGGCTACCGCCGGGGCTCCACGATCGAGCGGTTGTTCCGCGACGTGCGCGCCGCCGAGATCTACCAGGGCACGTCAGAAGTGCAGCGCATGATCATCGCCGAGCATTTGCTGGAAACGCGGATGGCGTAAAGACGCACAACGATAATCGGCAATCGGCAATCGGCAATCGATTGATCGAAGAACGTCAATCGACGATCGGCCGGTCGCACTTCGATTGTCGTTTGCCGATTCTCGATTCGCGATTATCGTTTGCCGATTATCGATTATCGATTACGTCAATATCTGTTTCGCAATCGTCTGCAATTGCAGGTTGGACGTGCCTTCGTAGATCTGGCCGATCTTGGCGTCGCGATAGAGCTTCTCGACCGGGTAGTCCTTCACGAAGCCGTTGCCACCGAGCAGGTTGACGGCGAGCGAGGCCGTCCGCTCCGCCACCTCCGACGAGAAGATCTTGCACATCGCGGCTTCGGTGAGGAACGGCTGCCCGCGATCGCGCAGCCGCGCCGCGTTGTAGACGAGCAGGCGCGCCGCCTCGACGTCCGTCGCCGCGCGCGCGAGCTGAAACTGCACGCCCTGGAAGTCGGCGATGGCCTTGCCGAACTGCTTGCGTTCCTTCGTGTACGCCACCGCGTGCTCGAGCGCCCCGACGGCGAGGCCCACCATCTGCGCCCCGATGCCGATCCGGCCCTCGTTCAGCGTTTCGATGGCGACCTTGTAGCCCTTGCCGACGTCGCCCAGCACGTTCGCCGCCGGGACGCGGCAGTCCTCGAGAATCAACTCGCACGTGCTCGAGGCCCGGATCCCGAGCTTGTCCTCCTTCTTGCCGACGGCAAAGCCCGGCGTGCCGCGCTCGACGAGGAAGGCCGTGATGCCCTTGTAGCCGGCGTCCGGGTTGACCGTGGCGAACACGATGAAGAGGCCGGCTTCCTGCGCGTTGGTGATCCAGAGCTTCCGGCCGGTGAGGAGCCAGCCGCCGTCGGCCTCGCGGGCGCGCGTCTGCAGGGCGAACGCGTCGCTGCCTGATGCCGCCTCCGACAACGCGTACGCCCCGACCGTCTTCGTGGCGAGCGCGGGGAGCAGCCGGGCCTGGAGCTCGGGGCTGGCCCAGCGGAGGAGCGCGTTCACGACCAGCGTGTTCTGCACGTCCACGAGCACGCCGATGGACGGGTCGATGCGGGACAGCTCCTCAACGGCCAGCACGGCGTGGAAGAACCGGCCGCCGCTCCCGCCGAAGCGCTCCGGAATCTCGATGCCCATCACGCCCAGATCGAAGAGGCCGTCGATGAGCGTTTTCGGAATCTTGGCCTGCTCGTCCATCTCGCGCACGCGCGGACGGACCTGCGCGAGCGCGAACTCGCGGACGCTGGCGCGGATCAGAATCTCATCTTCGGCCAGGGTCGTGAGCGGCGTTCCCTCGGCGGACTCGGGAGTCATGGCGACGAATGGTATCATTCGATCTCCGCGCCTGCCGAGTCGGCCGGGCTCGAGCCCCGGTGGTGATTGCCATGATTCGAAGACGAGTGACGCTCTTCGCGCTCTTGTTGTCCCTGCTCGCGTGGGCGCCGGCCGCGTGGCTGTCGGCCCAGACCGCGAGCGGCGCCGCCCAGGCGCCGGCGGCGCAGACGCCCACGTTCCGCACCCGCATCGATTCGGTGAGCGTGGACGTGACCGTGACGGACAGGCAAGGGCGCCCGGTGACGGACCTCACCGCCGCCGACTTCGAGATCCGCGAAGCCGGCAAGCCCCAGACGGTCGACACCTTCAAGCTCATCCAGGTCGACACCAACGTCCCCGAGCCGGAGACGCCACGCCAGATCGTGTCGATGGCGGATCAGGTGCGCGAGACGTCCGACGATCAGAACCGCCTGTTCGTCGTGCTGCTCGACGACTACCACGTGCGGAAGACCAACAGCCTCCGCGTCCGCCAGCAGCTCGCGCGGTTCGTGAGTCAGCTGTCCTCCCGCGACCTCGTGGCGGTGCTCTATCCGCTGACGCCGATCCAGGCCGCCACGTTCACCCGCCACCACGAGGGCACGGCCGCCGCGATCATGAACTTCGTGGGGCGCAAGTACGACTACACGCCGCGCAATGCCTTCGAAGAGCGCTATTCGATTCAGCCGCCCGAGAGCCAGGAGCGGTTGCGCAACGACCTGACGATGACGGCGCTCGAGAACGCCTGCCGGTTCCTCGCGACCCTCCGCGACGGCCGGAAGACCCTGTTGTTCGTGAGCGAGGGGCTGAGCGGCTCGCTGCCCGCGGGCGTGGACACGCGCGGCCCGGGTCGTCCGGCCGGGCTGCCGCCGTCTCCCTCGCAGCAGTTTTTCAACTCGACCGAGCTGCTGACGTCGCTGCGCCAGATCTTCATCGCCGCCGCCCGGTCCAACACCTCGATCTACACGCTCGACCCGCGCGGCCTGGCCGGCTCCGAGTTCGACATCGCCGACAACGTCATGTTCACGGAGGATCGCGCCGTCCTGAACGAGGCCCAGGACACGCTGCGCACGCTGGCCGATCAGACCGACGGTCGCGCCATCGTCAACCGCAACGACGCGCTGCCCGAGCTGAGGCGCATGGTGACCGACGTCAGCGCCTACTACCTGCTCGGCTACACGTCGACGCTCGCGCCGCGGGACGGGAAGTTCCACGCGATCCAGGTGCGCGTCAAGCGCCCGGGCGTCGAGGTCCGCGCGCGCAAGGGGTACTGGGCCTGGACGGCCGAGGAGGTCGAGCGGGTCACGGCGCCGGCCAAGCCCGGTCCGCCTCGCGAGATCGTGGACGCGCTCGAGGAGATGACGGCCATCGTCGAGCCCTCCGCGCGGCGTCCGGTCATCGTCTGGCTGGGCGCGCGGCGCGGCCCGGGTGAACGCGCCCTGGTCACGCTCGCCTGGGAGGCGAGTGGACCCGCGTCCGACCCGGCCGAGGCGATCGAACGGGTCACCGTCACCGCCCACGCGATTTCGGGCGAGACGCTGCACACGGGCGTCGTCGCGCGCGAGCCGCTGGCCGCGCGGCCCGCCGGGCGGGTCACGTTTGAGGCGCCGGCGGGCTCCGTGCGCGTCCGCGTCGTCCCGGAAACCTCGCGCGGCCAGCGGCTCGACTCCGAGGACGCCTCGCTGAACGTGCCCGATTTCACCGCGACAGGCCCGATGACGTCGGCGCCGACCGTCTTTCGCGGCCGCACGGCCCGCGACATTCAGGACCTGCGAGCGGCAACGTCGCCGCTGCCGGCGGCCACCCGCCAGTTCTCGCGGGTGGAGCGCCTGCTGCTAAGGTTCGAGGCCTACGGGCCCGCCGGCACGATGCCGACGGTCGCGATGCGCCTCCTCAACCGCCTCGGCGAGAACATCGTCGCACTGCCGGCGCCGACCCGGACGACCGGCGCGACCTTCGAAACCGAGATGGCGCTGGGCGGCCTGCCGCCCGGTGACTACCTCATTGAGATCGCCGCGACGATTGGAACTGAGACTTCACGGAGACTCCTGGCAATTCGCGTGACGGGATAGGTTCTGAGGTTCCGAACCATGCAAGGTCGTGTGTTAGCATCCCGCCCATGCTGACCCCCTTGATGGGCCTGCTGGCCGCACTGGCCGGCTTCACGATCTACTACGCCGGCGCCTGGTGGAAGGGCGTGGCCGTGGCGAAAGCGGCCGCGGGCGCGCCCGCCGAAGCTCGAACCGGTGGCGCGCCGACCGCTGGGCAACTCAGCCTCGGCTTCGTCACTAACTTCTTCGACACGCTGGGCATCGGCTCGTACGCGCCGACCACGGCCCTCTTCAAGTTTTTCAAGATGGTGCCGGACCGGCTCATCCCCGGCACGCTCAACGTCGGCCACACGCTGCCCACGATCACGCAGGCGTTCATCTACACGCTCGTCATCGAGGTGGACCTGTTGACCCTCGTGTTGATGATCGCCGCGGCCGTCGCCGGCGCCTGGCTTGGCGCGGGCATCGTCGCGGGCTGGCCTAAGCGCAACATTCAGATCGGCATGGGCTGCGCGTTGCTCGTGGCCGCGGGTCTCTTCGCGTGGCGAAATCTGGGCGGCGGCGGCACCGCGGTCGGGACGATCGATTTGCAGGGCGTCAAGCTCGTGCTGGGCCTGGCCGGCAACTTCGCGCTGGGCGCCCTGATGACTCTGGGCATCGGCCTCTACGCGCCGTGCATGATTCTGGTCGGGCTGCTCGGGATGAACGCCTCGGCGGCGTTTCCGATCATGATGGGGTCCTGCGCGTTTCTTATGCCCGTCGCGAGCGCGCGCTTCGTGCAAAAGCACGCGTATTCGCTGCGGCCCGCTCTGGGCCTCGCCATCGGCGGTCTTCCCGCCGTGCTCATTGCCGCCTTCATCGTCAAGAGCATGGACGTCACCACCATGCGCTGGCTGGTGGTGGGCGTTGTCCTCATTGCCGCGACGATGATGTTGAGGTCAGCGGCGAAGGGCGAGTAAGTCAACGCCAGTCCCACGGATCCTTGCACCGATGTCGGGTCGGGCGTAGGATGGCCAGACTCCCCGCTGTTTCGCGCGATCCTGGGCGTGGCTTCGGATCCGCGAAGCGCGACTGGTGACACTTGGGCGTCAGCCCTTGGAATTGGAGCGCGTGATGCGGACGTACCTGTGGGATCTCATCTCATTTGCACGCGGTTTTCGCGTCGGGTGAGCGTGCGGTTTCGTCGGACGGCCAAAGCGACGCTCGTCCTGTTGATCGCGGCGGCAAGCGCGCCGCTCGCGCAGGCGCCGCCGGCGCCCGATCCGGTCTACGACGCCAAGGGGTTCCAGCCAGGCCGCGACTACTACTCGCCGCTGCCCTTCGAGGCCATCGATGCCGTGTCAGGGAACGTCCTCCTGACCTTTACCGATCTGGCGCTGCCCGGCAACAGCGACTTGGATCTGGCGTTCGTGCGGTCGTACAACGTCAAGCCCGGGGCCGGCAACGGCTGGCGGTTCGGGATCGCCGGTCTGCCGCTCGTCGTACGGACGACGACCCCGATCTACAACGGCGACACCGGCGAGTACAAGATGCCCACGTTCCAGACCGCGGACGGGGCCGACCACGTCACGCGGTGGACGCCGGAACCCGGCAACTACGGCAACGGCGATGTCGTCTACACGCGGGAGTTCTGGCGCTACACCCGGTCGACGCGCCGCCTCGAGTTCCCGAACGGCGTCGTCGCCGACTACGGCATTCTCATGGCGAACGCCGGGGGCGTCGGGACCGACGCGTTTCTGACCAGCGTCTCGGATCCGTTCGGCAATGCCGTGGCGCTCACCTACACCAACGGCTTCCTGTCGGAAGTTCGCCAGAATCTCGGCGCCGGTCAAGAGCGCGTCGTCACCTTCACGTATCGCCCGGGGTCGTCGCCGCTGCCTGCCCTGGCGTTGCCGGAGCAGATGACGTTCAACGGCGGAACGTGGCAGTACTTCTTTTCCGATCCCAATCCGCAACTGGGGACGCTCATCGAGGCCCGGCCGCCCGTCGGCCCCTCGTGGTACTACGGCGGCACGCCGTTTACGGTGACGACGCCGCACGGGGGCCAGGTGACGTACACCCTGGCGCAAGTCCAGATGATGGCGACGCCGCGAGGCCTGCGGGTCAGCGAATGGCCGCCGCCTGGACAGTGGCCGTACCGGACCGTGTGGATGCTGAGCCAACGGACGACGAAGGCGCCGGACGGCACGGTCACCGGCACGTGGGGATTCCAGTGGACGGACCTCAACGCGGACACGGCGCGCCTGACGATTACGGCGCCGTTCCGAACCATCAAGTACGAATGCCGCTTTCTCTGGTCCGGTCCCGTGCCGTATCGGCGCATCGTCGAAAGCGGCGGCCAGGTCGTCGAGACCGAGACCCTGCAGTACCACGAAGATCATTTCTGGGCGGGGTCCGCGGATCAGCAGCCGTACCCGCTGCTCGATTCGCACGCCGTGACCCGCGGCACGAAGACCTACACGACGAGCTACGCGTACTCGCCCGAGAACTTCGCCGACTACGGCCACCCGAACGCGATCACGGAAGTCGGCGACCTGAGCCGGACCACGACCGTCACGTACGCGCACGGCTTTACGCCGTATGTCCGCGCGCAGGTGGCGTCGGCAACGGTCGCGGTGGGCGCGGAGGCGTACACGCGGACCTGGACGCACAACCCGGCCACCGGCTTCGTCACCGCACGGAACGTGTACGGGATCACGACGACGTTCGGGCCCGACGGCCGCGGCAACGTCGCGAGTGTCACGGACGCGAACAATCACACGACCGCGTTCAGCTACGCCTGGGGCGTGCCTAAGGACGTCGGCACTCCGGAATTCAGCATCACGCGCGAGATCAACCCGGACGGCTCGATCGACCGGCAGACGCAGCGGGGGTTCACGACGTACTTCGCGTACGACGCCGCGGGAAGGCCGACGCACGCGTACCCGCCGCTCGGCGACACGACGATCACGGAGTACGACAACGCGGCCGGCCGGTGGGTGAAGACGTCGCGCGGGTCCGCCTATTTCACGCTCACCACGCTCGACGGCTTTGGCCGGCCAGTCGCGACCGAAGACGCCGCCGGCGTCAAGACCCGGACGGCGTACGACGCCGAAGGGCGACGGACGTATCAGAGCTATCCGTACGAGGGCGCCAGCGATAGCGGCGACACCTTCATCTACGACGCCTTGAACCGCGTGGCGCGCGTCACGCACGCTGACGGCTCGTACGTCGAGACGGCCTACAGCGACGGCGACATCACGATCACGGACGAGCTCGATCACGGCGCCAACGCGCGGGCCACGATCCAGCGCTGGCGCGCGTTCGGGGATCCCGGCGACGCGCGCCTGCTGTCGCTCCGTGACGCGGCCGGCTCGGAATGGGCCTACAGCTACTCGGCCCTCGGGGCGCTCACCAACGTTGATGGCCCCGGCACCGTGCCCGATCGCGTGTGGGTCTACAACGGCCAGCACCAGCTCCAGTCCGACACGCAACCCGAGTCGGGCCAGACGACCTACCACTACGACGCCGCCGGCCGGCTGGACTGGAAGACCGACGCGCGCGGCACGACGGTCACGTTCACCTACGACGGCAATAACCGCGTGACTCGCATGGACGCGCCGGGTGAGGCTGACGACGTGGACATCTGGTACGACGCGTCGAACAACCGGACGCGCGTGAAGAACGGCGTCGCGGACAGCACCTTCGCGTTCGACGAGGCGAACCGGACGACGAGTCGGACCGATCTCATCGCTGGCCGGACCTTCCTGACGGGCTACCAGTACGACGGCCACGACGTCTTGACCCGAATCGACTACCCGAGCGGGCGGCGCGTCGACTTCGCGCCGGGCGACCAGGGCCGCATCACCGCCGTGACAGGCCCCGCTGCGACCTACGCGACGGGGATCCAGTACCACCCGTCGGGCGCCATCACGGCGCTGACGTTCGCGAACGGCGCGACCGAGTCGGTGACCTTCGACAGCCGCCAGCGGCCCGAGTGGTTGAAAAGCGGGCCGCTCGACATCTTCTACACGTACGACGCTGTCGGGAACGTGCTGGAGATCGACGACGCCCGCGGATGGGACTTCGATTCCACGTTCGGTTACGACGAGCTGGACCGGCTGAGGTCGGTGACGGGGTACGGCGCGCGGACCTATACGTACGACCCGGCCGGCAATCGGCTCACGAAGACCGACCCCATCGGCGCGGCCAGCTACACGTACGACCCGGCCACGCAGCGGCTCACGTGGTCGGACGACACGCCGATGAACGGTACGTTCGGGTACGACCCCGTGGGCAACACGACGAGCGACCCGTCGGGGACGTATAGCTACACGCCGTTCAACCTCATGGCGACGGCGGCCGTGGCGGGCGCAACCTCGAACTACGCGTACGACGGCGACAACATCCGTGTGCGAAAAGTCACGCCGCAGGGCACGCGGTACTACCTGCACGGCGCCGGGTCGCAGGTCCTCGCCGAGTACCGGGAGACGGCCGGCGGCGCCGAGCTCGTCCGCGAGTACGTCTATCTCGGGGCGAAGCTCCTGGCCTCGGCCTCGCGCGACGAGGCGCCGCCAGCCGGCGGCCGCGTGACGGCAGTTGCCCCAGCCGCCACGAGCATCGTCGCCGGCAATTCCGTGAACGTCACGGTCACCGGGGCGAGCTACCCGTGCAGCAAGGTCGACGTGAACTTCGGCGACGGGACGACGACGCCCTACACGATCGCGGCGCCCTATCAATTGCCGCTCGTCGTGAGCCACACCTATGCCGCACCCGGCCTGTACACGATCGTCGCCACCGGCCAGGCGGGCGCGTCAGGACCGTGCGTGGGCGCGGTGTCCGCGCCGATCGAAGTGACCTCGGGCGACGTCATCGAGAACGGCGACTTTACGCAGGGCAGTCAGAACGGGCTGCCGACCGGCTGGGGGATGTCGTCCTCGGGCGGGGCGCTCGTCTGGGACATCTCGAACGGCCTGAACTTCTACCGGCCAGAGGGGGCGACGTCGGGTGTCGTCCTGCAGTACACGGGGATGGCGTTGCCGACCGGTGCGCCGCTCGAAGCGACGTTCACGCTGGGCAACAGCGACACGGTGCGCAAGCGCGCGACCGTGCTGGTTCACAACGCGGCGTTCGACGACCTCGCAGTTTGCACGTTCTGGCTCGACCCGGGGCAATTGGCCCAGCCGTACACGATGCGGACGCACACCACCAAGGCGTGGACGGACGCGACGATCTCGTTCTATGCGGCGGACGCCAACACCGGTGCGAGCACGGGGTCGTACCAGCTCAACCACGTCACGATGACCTACCGGCCCGCGGGCAATTCGGCCAAGACCGACTGCGTCGATCCGTTGCGGCCCATCGCGGGCGGCGTTGACGGCTCGACCCTGCTCACGAACGGCGACTTCGCGAGCGGCTCGTCGTCGTGGTCGCTGACGGGGCAGATGACGGCGCAGGCCTCGAACAGCAAGCTCGAGTTCTACCGGATCTCGGGGAGTCCGGCGCCGATCATCGCCCAGGCGACGGGCACGGCGGTCGCGCCGGACCAGCGGCTGGCCGCGATCCTCGAGCTGGGCAACACGAGCGCGACGCGCCAGCGCGTCACCGTCACGCTGCAGGATGCGAGCGGGACGGACTTCTCGAACTGTGTGTTCTGGCTCGCGCCGACCGCGCCCAAGCGCGCCTACGCGATCACGGCCTACGCGGCGCAGGCTTGGTCGAGCGCGGCGATCGCCGTGGCGCCGGCGACGGTGGGCACGTCGGGTACGCACGCGTGGCTCGAGTTCGACACGGTGAGTCTGGCCAGGACGACGCAGACGATCTTGGGCACGGAGTGTTTCGAGCCCGGATCGTTCACGCTCAGCGGCGGCGGCCCGGCTCCGGCCCCACTCGCGCCTGAGAATGGGCCCCTCGAGTCACCCGACGGCGATGCGCTGGCGCTCGATCCGCCGCCTGCCGGGCGTGCTGACGCGGTCCTAGGCCGCTCGGCCGCGCAGGCGGTCGTCGTGACGCTCGCGGGCACGGGCTCGGGCGTCGTGACGTCGACTCCAGCGGGCCTCACGTGCGGTGGCCAGGGGCTGAGCTGCACGGGTTGGTTCCCCGAGGGCGCGACCGTCACGCTGACGGCCACGCCCGACGCGGGCATGACGTTCGTGGGGTGGACCAGCGCCGCGTGCTCAGGCACCGGCGACTGCGTCGTGTCGGTCGTCGGCCAACAGAACATCGTCGCGCTCTTCAGCGGGCCGGTGGCGGTGACCTTCTATCACCTGGACGCGCTCGGCTCGGTGCGCGTAGTGACGGATGTTGCCAACAACACGGTGAAGCGGCACGACTACTTCGCCTTCGGCGAAGACGCGGCGCCGATGACCGGCGATCCCATTCGGTTCACGGGGAAGGAACTCGATGCGGAGACGGCGCTGCAGCACTTCGGGGCGCGGTATCTACGAAATGGGCTGGGGCGGTTTACGAGCGTGGACCCACTTGCCCGCAGCGCCAGCCCGATGTTGCCTCAAACGTGGAATCGCTACGCCTACGCCTTGAACAATCCCTTGAGGTATGTGGATCCGACTGGAAAGTGCTCAGCGCCTGCAGGAATCAAGCCTGGCCAAGTTGGGATCTGTATTGGGGGTTTTATCGCGGCAAGCACCATTGGTGGAGTAGGGGGCGGGGACAACCGCGGGCCCACCGGCAACGATCCAAAAGCGACGTTTCGGGTCCAGGTTCAGTTGATCGTTGACCCACAGACACGTTCAGGCACGGTGATGACGTCTGCCGGTAAGTCTGTTGCGTTCGGGGCGCTGGTTCGACCAGGAACGGCCTCGACCAGCATTACCGGCGCAGTCTATGACAACAAGGGCGACACTCATTTCACCGTCAATACGACCGCAAAGAATGGGTTCGCTGGGGCTCCGCTCGCTCCCGGCGACCCAATTGACATGAGCATCAAGATGATTGTCACCAGCGATGGCAAGGTAGGGGTTGATGGAGGGCGGCGTGACGGGTACCCATCGCTCGAAGTCTACTCGTATGACTCGAAGGGGAACGTCACCCCGATCTTGTTCATGCCAGAGGGCAAAGACTCCGATTTGAAGCCACCGATGGAACAGCGCATTCCCAAAAC
>JANOGJ010000409.1:0-3358 GCA_031405995.1 Acidobacteriota bacterium | reverse complement strand
TGGACTTCGACGTCATCGACCACTTCGAGAAGGTCACCGACAAGGACGCGGCGATCATGACGCGGCGCATCGCGCGCGAGGAAGGCATCTTTGCCGGCAACTCGGCCGGGTCCGCCATGGCGGGCCTGCTCCAGCTTCGGGACCGTCTGACCAAGGACGACGTCGTGGTCGTGGTGTTCCACGACCACGGATCGCGCTACCTCGGGAAGATGTTCAACGACGACTGGATGCGGGCGAAGGGCTTCCTCGAAAAGACAGGCCTGGTCGCGCGGGACCTGGTGAAATCACGCGGCACGACGCGGCTGGTCACGCTCGACCGCGGCGACACCGTCGCGCGCGCCGTGCAGGTAATGACCGAGCACGACTACTCGCAGATTCCCGTCACCGATGGCGGCCGCATCGTCGGCGCGGTGAGCGAAACGAGCCTGTTTTCAGCGATCGTCGCCCACCCGGATGTGAAGAGCCGATCCATCGACACGATCATGCAGCCGGCGTTCCCGTTCGTCGACATCTCGACCGGCATCGACGCGCTCGCGACGATGATCACGCCGGAGACGCCCGCGCTCCTGGTGCGCGACTTCAAGAGCCAGGACACCTTCATCATCACGAGGTGGGACGTGATGCAGGCGCTGAGTTAAGAGCGGGTTCAGGGTTCACGGTTCAGGGTTCTGGTTCACCGTTCCTTGAAGAACCTCGCCATCATCGCCCCCGCGTCAGGGGGCATCGTGTGATCGCCCGGATGCACGTAGGCGACGACGTCGGCGCCGATCGCTGACCTGTGGAGCTTGGCGTAGGGGCCTGACCAGGGCTCGCCGGTTCGGCTCGCCTGATTCAGTCCCAGCGTGGACGCGAGGCTCAGGCGCTGCGCCGGCACCGGCACGAGCGCGTCCTTGTCGCCGACGATGATCAGCGCGGGCTTCGGCTTGGCCGTCGGCATCAGGTCGCGGCGGAACACCGACGCCGATGGCGCCACCGCCGCAAAGACGTCTCCGCGCCCGACCCACAGCACGTAGGTCATCGTGCCGCCGTTCGAATGTCCACCCGCGTAAACGCGCTTCGCGTCGATCGTGAAGCGCGACCGCGCCCACGTGAGCATCGCGTCGACGTACTTGAGGTCGCGATCGCCCTGATCCCCAACCGCGTGCTGCCAGCCGGGCTTCTGTCCCGTGGGATCGCTGATGCGGCCCGGCGTCGGCAGGCCCTGCCCGTAGATCACCACGGCTTCCGGCCAGTGGGTATGGACCGCGAACGTGCGCGACGAGTGCGCGGCCGTCCCGCCATGGCCGTGGAAAATCAGCACCAGCGGCGACCCGCCCGCAGGCACGAGCCCGGACGGCGCCGCGACGAGCGCCGTGCGCTCGACGCCGTCGATCGTCCACGTCTGGCGAATCAGCCGATCGGCTTGCCGCTGGGCCACGGCCGGCGACACGAGGACGCACACGAACACCGCAACGATCAGGCAAGCGCGTCTCATGGAGATGCTCCTGCTTGCTTGGACCGCAGTCCGACGGGCGGCGTTACACGGCGAGGAGCCGCCGTCGCGCTAGTTCAGCGCGCTGGTCGCGCGGTCTTTGAAGGGCGAGACCTTCTTGAAGACGCCGACGACGCCCTTGAAGGCGTCCATGATCGACGCGCCCGTGACGGCGCCGGTCTTGACGAGCCCGGCGCGAGTCTTCTTCAACGCGCCCATCAGAAACCCGGACTCCGACTGGTTGGAAACCACCAGATTCGGGAAGTTGCCGGTCGTGATCATGGCGTCGACGGGCGGAGGCGGCGCGGGCAACTCAATCTCGGTCGCAGGCACTTCGGTCGCCGGAACGGCGACGACGACGGACGCGGGCGGCGCGCTGAGCGCCAGCGGCTCGCCCAGTGGCAACTCGCCGACGGAGGACACGGCGACGATGGACTCGGGCGCCGGCACGGCGGCGGCCACCGACGGCAGCGCGCGCGCCGTCAAGGCGACTGTCGAGAGCGCCGGCATCGGAACGGCGTCAGCCAGAGTCAGTTCAGGCATTGTCGGAAGGAATCGCGGGCCGGCCACCAGCACCGGGGTGCCGGTCGCCATGGGCCAGTAGTCCACGAGTGCGCCCACCCCGGCGAGCATGCCGAGGCCGACGATGGCCAGCACTTTGGCGTAGAGATCGCGGAGGGAGTCGCCCCGCACGACGCCAGTGTAGCATGGCTCGGACGAGGTGAGACATGGCGTTCGTGCACGACCCGGCGGTCCGATCATCCATTGAGCAAAGGTTGGCCGGGCTCCGGGCCGACATGCGGCCCCGGTGGGGCAAGATGTCCGTCGATCAGATGCTCTGGCACGTGAACCAGGCGATGGGCGTGCCGCTCGGCGAGACGACGCCGGGCCCCGAAAGGCCGCCGATTCCCAAGGCCATCATTAGGTTCCTGGTCCTGAACATGCCCTGGATGAAGGGCGCGCCGACGAACTCAGCGTTCATCGCCAGAAAGCAATACGACTTCGAGGCCGAGCGCGCGCGGTGCCGCCAGCTTCTCGGCAAGCTGACGGCCCGGCCGATGGATGGGGCGTGGCCGGAGCATCCGATCTTCGGGAAGATGTCCGGGCGCGACGTGAGCAAGCTGCAGGCGAAGCATCTGGACCATCACCTGACGCAGTTTGGCGTGTAACTGGAGAACGGGCGAACTGGCGAACAAGAGAACTGAGAACGGAGAACCGCCGAACGGGAGCACAGGGGAGCCGCGTGCTCCGTTCAGTCGTTCACCCGTTCACCAGTTCCCCCGTTCACCCGTTGAATTGGCGCCGGTCGAGTGACGCGGAGCAACAGGAGGCCTGCTCCGTTCGCGCGGACCGGCGACGCGCGCAATTCCCGCGAGCGATCGAGCGAATGCTCGGACTCGACGGGAATCCGTCGTGCCTGTGTTGAGAATGCGTTCACCCCAGAAGATTCCGGACGAGCCGGCGGCGTGTTGCATGGGAAGCAATGTCAATTAGACAGATGACTCCAGCGACACGCAAGAAAAAACAGCCATACAAAATTGTTGGCTCAAACTCGCACGAGTATCAATCTCGCGACAGCCATCACCGTCAGCGCGAGGCCGAACGTGCAGACGATCGTCGCGCCCGTCGGCAGATCGAAGACGACAGAGAAGTACATCCCGAGCACCGAGACCATCGTCCCGATCACCCAGCCAATCGCGAGGCGCGGGCCGATGCGGGTGGCGAACAACATGCCGCCGACCGACGGCACGATGAGGTAACAGAATACGAGCAGCACCCCGGCGATCGACACGGACCGTGTGACGACGAGGCCGAACGACGCGTAGAACAGGAAGTCCCAGAGCCGCACCCGCACGCCCCTCGCGGCGGCCCCGTCCGGGTCCATGG
>JANOGJ010000476.1:0-6968 GCA_031405995.1 Acidobacteriota bacterium | reverse complement strand
TGGTCCGCAAGCTCGTGCAGCGGCACTGGTTCTGGGGCGCGTTCCTCGACCAGATGGGCTTGTACCGCGACGTGCTCGGCGCCGCGTTGCTGATCAACGTTTTTGCCATCGCCATGCCGCTGTTCACCATGGCGGTGTACGACCGCGTGCTGCCGAACTTCGCGCAGGAGACGCTGTGGGCAATGGTGATCGGCATCATCGCGGTGCTCGTGATCGACTACGCACTGCGCCTGATGCGCGGGTATTTCATCGACCTCGCCAGTTCGCGCATCGACTACGACCTCTCGGCGCTGATCATGGAGCGAGTGCTGGCGATGCGTTTGAAGGACCGGCCGGAATCGGTGGGCTCCTTTGCCGCGACTCTTCGTTCCTTCGAATCGCTGCGCGATTTTCTCGCTTCCGCGACTGTCACCGCGCTCATCGACTTGCCGTTTACGCTGATATTTCTCGCGCTGCTCGCCTGGATCTGCTGGCCGCTGGTGTTTCCGGTGCTTTTCGGCTTCGTGGCGATGACCATTTACGGCTACATCATCCAGCACAAGATGCAGGATCTTTCCCAGGCCACCTACCGGGCGGGCGCACTGCGCAATTCCACGCTGATCGAGAGCCTGACGGCGCTGGAGGCGATCAAGGCGCATACGGCCGAAGGCGTGATGCAGCGCAAATGGGAACGCTCGACCGCCTACCTTGCGCAGGTCAATCGCCAACTCCGCTTCCTCTCATCGTCGGCCACCAACGGCGCCCTGTCGATCCAGATGATCATTAGCGTTGTCATGGTGGTCATCGGGGTATACATGGTGCACGCCGGCAGCACCACCATGGGCGGTTTGATCGCCTCGACCATGCTCGCCTCGAGAGCCCTGTCGCCGCTCGGCCAGCTGGTCGGGCTGCTGCTCCAGTACCAGGGAGCGCGCATGGCGCTTACGCACCTCGAGTCGACCATGACCCGGGAGACCGAGCGTTCGGACGAATCCTCATTCGTACACCGGCCGGAGCTGCGCGGCGACATCGAAATGCGCGATGTGCGCTTCGCCTACCAGCCGAAAATGCCGGAGGCGGTCAAGGGCGTATCGCTCAAGATCAAGGCCGGCGAGCACGTGGTGGTGCTGGGTCGCATCGGCTCGGGCAAGACCACGCTCCATAAGCTCGTGCTCGGTCTCTACGCGCCATCATCGGGGGCGGTATTTCTGGATGGCGTCGACCTGCGGCAACTCGATCCCGCCGATGTGAGGCGCAGCATCGGATATGTCGCGCAGAGCTGCATGCTGTTTTACGGCACGCTGAGGGAAAACATCGCCATCGGCGCGCCGTATGCCGACGACCGGGCGATTGTCGAAGCGGCGCGGATCGCCGGCCTGAGCGAATTCGTCGATCGCCATCCGCTCGGCTTCGACATGGTGATCGGTGAGCGCGGCGACACCCTGTCGGGCGGGCAGCTGCAGGGCGTATCGATCGCGCGCGCGGTGCTGATGAACCCGCCGATTCTGCTGCTGGACGAACCGACGAGTTCGATGGATTTCCAGTCCGAGCGCGAACTGATGGGCCGTCTCACGCAGTACGCCGCGGGCAAGACGATGATCGTCGTGACGCACCGCTCCAGCCTGATAGAGCTGGCATCGCGCATCATTGTCATGGACGACGGGCGTGTGGTCGCCGACGGTCCGCGCGACGAGGTGATCGAGGCGTTGCGCACGGGGCGCGTGGGGCGCGCGCCATGACGCCGATGATCGTGCGTTGGGCGATTCCGCTGTTTGGCCGCATCGCCGGTTGGCTCGAGCCGTTTCGAAAGACGGCTCAGCCCGGACTGAACCGCGTGTTGACCCACGTCGGGGCCGAGCGGAGGGCGGAAGAGACCGATTTCGTGGCGCAGGCCGAGGAGGTCATGCTGCGCCAGGAGCCGGCGCGGGCCCGGGTCCTCGTCCGGGCGCTGCTGCTGGTGGTGCTGCTGTTCTTCGTCTGGGCGGCACTGGCGCCGATGGAGGAAATCGCGCGCGGCGACGGGCGCGTCGTGCCTTCGAAGCAGCTCCAGGTGCTGCAGAGCCTGGATGGCGGCATCGTCTCGGAGCTGCTCGTCAAGGAAGGCGACGTGGTCGCCTCTGGCCAGGTGCTGTTGCGCATCGACTCGACGCGCTTCGTTTCCTCGGTGCGGGAGAATCGGGCCCAGTATCTGCCCCTGCTCGCCAAGGCGGCCCGCCTGAAGGCGCTAGCGGAGGGTCTGGCGTTTGTGCCGCCGCCGGAACTGCAAAAAGAGGATCCGCGCGTGCTGGCGGAGGAAGCGCGAATGTTTGAAGCGCGCAGGGCCGAGCTCTCGAGCGCACTCTCGGTCTCGCAGCAGCAACTGGCAGGCAAGCGGCATGAGCTGGTCGAGGCGCAGGCGAAGCGGAACGAGGCCGCGCAGGCGTTCGAACTGACCTCGCGGGAACTGTCGGTGACCAGGCCCCTGGCGGCCACGGGTGCGGTATCCGAGGTGGAGCTGCTGCGGCTGGAGCGGGACGTTGGGCGCTTCCGCGGGGAGCGCGACCAGGCGGCCGCGCAGATTGCCAGGGCCCAGGCGGCGATCAGCGAGGCGACATTCAAGACCCGGGAAGTGGAACAGAATTTCCGCAACGAAGCAGGCAAGGAACTCGCAGAGACCCAGGCCAAGCTGGGCCAGCTGAGCGAGGGCAGCGTCGGCCTCTCGGACCGGGTCAAGCAGGCGGAACTGCGCTCCTCGATGCGCGGCACGGTCAAGCGCCTGATGGTGAACACCATCGGCGGCGTGGTTCAGCCCGGAAAGGATCTGGTGGAAATCGTACCTCTCGACGATTCACTGCTGGTCGAGGCGCGCATCCAGCCGCGCGACGTTGCGTTCCTGCACCCCGGTCAGCGCGCGATCGTGCGCCTGACCGCTTACGATTACTCGATCTACGGCGGCCTGGAAGCGATGCTGGAGCAGATCGCCGCCGACTCGGTCAGCGACGAAAAAGGCAACGTTTACTATCTGGTGCGCGTGAGGACGAAGGAAAGTTCGCTCGGCAGCAATCTCCCGATCATCCCCGGCATGGTCGCGGAGGTCGATATCGTGACAGGCAAGAAGAGCTTTCTCGCCTACATGCTGAAGCCGATCCTCAGAGCGAAACATCGCGCGTTTTCAGAGCGCTAACGCATGGCGGATGTGCGCCATGCATTCATATCGCCCGAGGGTCGGGCGCGATCCGAGTGGAGCAAGGTCGCGCGCAGAGTCGATTTCATTTCCCAGGACCCGGTGTTTGGGGACATGTCCGCCCCGGTCCATCTTTCCTGGGGGTACGTCGGTGGGGCGCCCGGCATTCCCATGGCGACGCGCGAACTGATCCGCCGGATTTCCGCGGCGACACCATGCATCGCGCTCGCGGACGTTCCCAACGATCCGGACGCGATTGCCGCGATTGCGGCCGGCGCACGGGGCTATGTAAACGGACAGGCAAACGCGCGCGGCCTGCGGCTGGTTGGCGACGTGGTGCTGCAGGGCGGACTGTGGGTCGGGGAATCGCTCATGCGCCGGTTGATCGTTGGCGTCGGCCTGGCGGCGGGCAACGCCGCTCCGGCCGGCGAGTCGATCGTCAAATCGGCGGCGCTGGCGATACTTACCTTGCGCGAAAGGCAGGTCGCGGAAGCCATTGCCGGAGGCGCCAGCAACAAGGAAATCGCCCGCCAGCTGGAGATCGCGGAGCGCACGGTCAAGTCCCACACGACGGCAATCTTTCACAAACTCGGCGTCGACGACAGGCTTAAATTAGCTTTAAAAATCATAGCTCTAAGGAAATAGCGGCAGCTGCCGTCAAGGCACGGGCGGCACGTAGGTACGATATCCCGCGCGCTGCGCACGGTCTACAGTCCACGGGTGAAAACTCACTTGCTTCGGACATCAAATGGCTGATCTGGTCGGCAGGGTCGCGTCGGTTCGCGGCGAGGCGCAGGCCCAATCGCGGGACACGGGACAAAAACGCAGCCTGAAGGTCGGCGATCCGGTGTTCGAGGGGGACGTGATCGTTTCCGGTCCGGGCGTCGAGGTCGAACTGATTTTCGATCGCGCGCCAACCTTTCTGCTGCGCGAAAACGAGACGCTGACGCTGGACGAGTTCGTTTACGGCGAGCGTCTCGCCGACATCAAGGAAAACGCCCTTCTTTCCGGCAGCCGGGAATTCGACCGTATCAGCGAGGCGATCGCGCGCGGCGAGAGCCTCGACCAGCTGCTGGAGGAAACCTCGGCGGGCTTGCGTTCGATCGTCGGGACGCAGGACTCCCACAGCTTCGTCCAGCTGTTCAGGATTCTCGAGCCGCTGACGGCGTCGCAGTTCGACTTCAGGTCCACCGTCGGCGGCATTCTCGAGCCGGTCGACTCGGGCAACCTGCAACAGGTGGTGTTCAATTCCGAGACGCTGGCGGCGGGTTCTCCGGGCGCGAATGTCGCAACCAGCGTGGTCCTCAGCGCCACGCCGAGCGTCGCAGAGGGCGGGCTGATCACCTATACCGCGATGCTCTCGGGTGTCTATGCCGGTCCGATCGTGGTGACGCTTTCGGACGGGACGACGATCACCATTGCCGCCGGCGATCTAAGCGGCACGAGCGCAGTTGCGGCGCCTGCGGACGATCCGTACCTGGACGCGGGAACTGTCTCCAGAGGTATCGCGGCGGTCAATACCGGAACCGGAACCGAAAGCCTCGCGTTCAGTACCGCGGGGGAGACGACCAGCGTGCCGGACACGATCGAGGTGACGACGCTGGCTCTGAGCGCGACTTCCACGGTAGCCGAGGGCGGGGCGATCACTTACACGGCGACGCTCTCCAACAGCGCGACCGACACGGTTTCGGTGACCCTCACGGGCGGCCAGACGATCACTATCGCCAGCGGCTCGACCGCGGGCACTGCAACCGTCGTCGAACCGGACGATGCCTATACCGGCAATACCGTCGGTACCCGGGCGATTGCGGCGGTGTCCGGCGGCACGAATTTCGAGAGCCTGGTCGTCGACACGGCCTCCGTGACGACGACGGTCAGCCAGATCGTCGACGTGACTACGGTGAGTCTGGCCGCGACGCCGACGATGGCCGAAGGCGGGACCATCACCTACACCGCGACGCTGACGAGCTCGACCAGCGATGCGGTGACGGTGACTCTGTCTGGCGGAGCCACGATCACGATCGCGAGCGGTTCGACCGTAGGGACGGTGACTGTGGTCGCGCCCGCAGACGACGCGTATGTAGACGCAGGCTCGACCTCGAGGAGCATTGCCGCGATCTCGGGCGGCGTGACGTTCGAATCCCTGGTCTTCAGCACCGCGGCGGCGGCCACCAGCGTCACAGACACGACGGACGTAACGACGGTGAGCCTGTCTGCGACGCCGACGGTGTCCGAAGGCGGGACGATAACCTACACGGCGACGCTCTCCAACAGCGCGACCAGCTCGGTGACGGTGACCTTGACGGGCGGGCAGACGATCGCAATCGTTTCCGGTTCGAGCACGGGGACGGTGACGGTGGCCGCGCCGGCCGACGACCCGTACCTGGATGCAGGCACGGTGAGCCAGGCGATCTCCGCGGTGACGGGCGGGACGACGTTCGAAGCGCTCGCTTTCAGCACGGCGGCAGCGGGCACCACGGCGCCGGATACCTTCGACGTCACGACCGTGAGCCTGGCGGCGACGCCGACGGTAGCCGAAGGCGGGACGATCACCTACACGGCCACTCTGACGAACTCGGCCAGCGACGCGGTGACAGTGACGCTTTCGGGCGGCCAGACGATCACGATCGCCGGCGGCTCGACCATCGGGACATTGACGGTGAGCGCGCCTGCCGACGATCCGTATTCGGATGCGGGCACGGTGAGCCAGACGATTGCCGCGGTGACGGGCGGGACGATCTTCGAATCGCTCGCCTTCAATACGGCGGCGGCGGGCACCACGGTGGTCGACTCCATTGATGTCACCACCGTGAGCCTGGCGGCGACGCCGACGGTGTCCGAGGGCGGGACGGTCACCTATACGGCGACGCTGACCAGCTCGGCCAGCGATGACGTTACGGTTACCCTGAGCGGCGGTGCGACCATCGCAATCGCGAGTGGTTCGACGGTGGGGACGGTGATCGTCGCTGCCCCTGCCGATGATCCGTATCTCGACGCGGGCCCCATCTCGGAGAGCATCGCGGCAGTCTCGGGTGGCACGACATTCGAATCGCTGGCCTTCAGCACGGTGGCGGCCGCCACCAGCGTCCCGGACACGACCGATGCTACGACGCTGAGCTTGACTGGCAGCCCAAGCGTGGGTGAAGGAGGCAGCGGCAGCTATCTGCTGTCGTTGACGCAGGTTGTTCAAGGCGCGCCGCTGACGGTGACGCTGTCTTACGGCGGCAGCGCGACGGATGGCGTGGACTACACGGCGGTTACCGCGGTGACGATCCCGGTGGGGGCGTCGTCGGTGCCTTTCTCGATTCCTGTAACTGCGGATGCCGTCGTGGAAGGCGCGGAAACCATCGTCATATCGGTGGTATCCGCCAGCGGCGGCAACTTCGAATCGCTCGTGGTGGCGAGCGGCGCGGACAGCGTTACGACGACGGTTACCGATGGGTCCACCGAGGCGACGCTTAACCTGGTTGCGACGCCGACTGTGGCGGAAGGCGGAGTGGTCACCTACACGGCGAGCCTTACGGCGCTGGCGAGCAGCGATCTCACGGCAACGTTGTCGACGGGTCAGACAATTGTCATTGCATCGGGAAGCGCGACCGGGACGGTGACGATGGCGGCGCCGGCCGATGACGTTTACGTGGATGCCGGCAGTGTAAGTGCGACTCTCACGGGCAGCACGGGTGGCGGGTTCTCGTCGTTGACGGTTAGTGGAACTGCGGCGACGACCAGCATACCCGACACGATGCAGACGACGACGCTCAGCTTGAGCGGGCCCGCGAGCGTGGATGAGACCCAGGGGATCACCTACACGGCGACGCTGTCGAAC